>CAZQDO010000029.1:0-21804 GCA_964592085.1 uncultured Anaerolineae bacterium
GGAAGGCCAGGTTGAACAGCGTCCAGCGGGCCGAACGGGTCTCCTGCCAGATGGCGGCAACGGTGGCCGCGCAAGGGATGAACAGCATCTGCACAATCAGAAAGGCGAGGGCAGCGGCAGGCGATAGGGCAGCGCCCAGGACGGCTGCCAGATTGGCCTCTTCACCACCCCCATACAATATGCCCATCGTGGCCACAGCGTTCTCCTTAGCGACAAAGCTGGACAGCAGGGCTACCATCATCCGCCAGCTCATGCCCATCAGCGCCCCCAGGGGGGTCAGCAGCCGCCCGAATCGGGCCAGGTAACTGGTCTCCACATCGCCAGACGGCAGCGCCGACAGAGCCCAGACGATGACCGAGATCACCAGGATGACCGTACCCGCCTTCTTGAGAAAGTCCATGCTGCGCTGCCACACCAGCAAGCCGATGGTCCGCCAGTTGGGGATGTGATACAGGGGCAGCTCCATGATGAAGGCCGCTCGCTCGCCCCGGAAGGCGATCCTGTTGATGGCCATGCCCGACAGGGCCAGCACCACCAGGTTCAACACGATCAGGCCCCACGAGACCAGCGTGGCCACCCGACCGAAGAAAACAGGGGCCAGAAAGGCGACGACCACCATGCGCGCCGTGCAGGGCACTAACGGGGCGAGCATGATGGTCAGCAAGCGCGCTCGCCGCGACTCGATGACCCGCGCCCCGACAATGGAGGGCACGTTGCAGCCGAAGCCCAGGAATAGCGGCAGAAAGCTCTTGCCGTGCAGTCCCATCAGGTGCATGAAGCGGTCCATGACGTAGGCTGCCCGGGCCATGTAGCCCATGTCCTCCAAAAGACCCAGGGCGGCAAAGAAGATGACCAGGATGGGGAAGAATGTGATCACTGTGCCCGCGCCGCCGATGACGCCTTCCACTACCAGCCTGCTGACCCACTCAGGGCCGTTAGCCAGCAAGGTCTTCGCCCAGTCAGCCAGAGTGGACACCAGGTAAGTGTCCAACGCATCCTGTAAGGGGGTGCCGATGGTGTACGTCAGCCAGAAGACCAGGGCCAGGATGCCAGTCAGCAGCACCATTCCCCAGACCGGATGCGTCGCCCAGCGGTCCAGGCGCTCGGTGAGGCTGATTGGCCCTACCTGCGGGCGAATCACCGCGGCGCGGATCATGCGGCCAATCCATTCGTAGCGGCCACTGGCTACGGCTACCAGCGCGTCGTCGTGGGCCATCAGGATACCGTGAACCTGTTCCCAAATCTCATCGCCCAGTGCATCCCGCATCATGGCTGTGATCTCCTCGTCGCCTTCCAATAGCTTGAGGGCTACCCAATCGGGCGGGTAGGGAGCGGGTACGTGGGGCGCCACCAGGTCCAGAATCTCTCCCAGCACAGCCTGGTGATCGTCCCGGATTTTCGGGCAGCGAGGCTGGTAGGGAGTGTCGCCGCGCACCAGTCCTTCGATGGTCTCGGCCAGTTGACGCACACCCTGGGCCTTGGTGGCCACCATAGGCACCACTGGCACGCCCAGAGCGGCCTCCAGCACCTCCGCCTCGACGTGTCTCCCCTCCCGCTCGGCCACGTCCATCATGTTCAGGCCCACGACCACCGGCGCGGGCAGGGGTAACAGCTCGGCCACCAGATACAGGCTGCGCTCCAGTATGGCCGCATCCACTATGGCCACCACCACGTCGGGTCGCTGCTTGATGATGTAATCGCGGGCGATAACCTCCTCCAGCGAGTTGGCCGTCAGGCTGTAGGTGCCCGGCAGGTCCACGATGTTGATAGTCAGTCCGTTCTGCTGGTAAGCGCCCGTCTTTTGCTCAATGGTCTTGCCCGGCCAGTTGCCCACGTGCTGGTTCAGCCCGGTCAACAGATTGAAGACCGTGGACTTCCCCACGTTGGGCTGTCCGGCCAAAGCCACGGTAATCGTCGTTTGCCCGGCCAGGATACTGATGGCCGGAGAAAGTGCCTCTCCTGAATCCGCTGTCTGATAACGATCAGCGGTGGTAAGTGATGCTCCTCTATCCATTTTGCATTATCCCTTCGTGACAGTCACTTTGGCCGCTTCGCCCCGGCCCAGGGCAATGCGCGTGTCGCGGATGTTCACGATCAGCGGGCCACGGCCAAAGTTCTGCACCATCGTCACCTTGGCCCCCGGCGTGAAGCCCAGCGTGGCCAGTCGGCTCATGAAGCTCAACCCTCCAGCCAACTCACGCACCACCCCTACTTCACCGCAGGCCAGCGCGCTCAGTGGTATTCGCTCGTTACTCATAAAGATCCTCCCGTCTAGCCAGGTATTTGCGATGCCCTTGATGAAAGAAGGTATCTACTCGGCCTACCCTCCCGCAGGTTCGTAAATGGCCTGTTCAACATCTCAAATTTGATGTTGAAGCCTGTTTCTGCTAAAGAACCGCCTCTGAACCTGCGGGAGGGTGAGCAGTTACGAAAGAAGGAGCAATTAGAGGGATCGCACGATGATCTGTGAGGCCAGCTCTCGCCCCAGGACGTGTCGCACCTCTCCGACCCGCACCGTCAGCGGACCCTGAAAAGGAGCTACTACTTCGATCTGGATCGGAGCCTGGGGCTCCAATCCCAGGGTAGCCAGATATTGCAGCAGGGCCACGTCTTCCTCTGGCACGCGCAGCACGATTGCCCTTTGTCCTGCCGTAAGCTCAGCCAGGGGATGCCCGGCCTCGACGGCCATCTCACCTTCCACTGTCGGCATGGGGTGGCCGTGAGGGCAGGTCTCCGGCTCGCCGAGAAACTGGGCCAGCCGTTCCTCCAGCAGGGGTGAGGTGACGTGCTCCAGCCGACAGGCTTCCTCGTGCACCTGGTCCCAGGAGAGCCCCAGCACGTCCGCCAGCAAGCGCTCCCACAAGCGATGACGACGGATCAGAACCAGAGCTTGAGATTTCCCTTCCGCTGTGAGAGCCACCCCTTTGTAAGGCTCGCGGTTGACGAGCCCCAGCTCGGCGAGCTTGCCCGCCATCTCGCTGACCGAAGCAGGGGAGATCCCCAATTGCCTGGCCAGGGCAGAGGTGGCAACAGGGCTCACATCTTGCTCCAGCTTGTAAATAGTCTCCAGATACTCTTCTATGTTCTCACTTATCATACTTCCCCCCAAACAAAAAACAGGTCTACCCACATCTTGTTTTAGGTAGACCTAAATATAGCACACTTTGTCTGGAATGTCAAGATCTCGGTGGTGATTGTCACAAGTTTAGGACATGGTTTGAGTTGTCTCTGCTCTTGAGCCGACCCACTGATCTAGCCGAACTGCACGCCCGACTCGCCCGCTTCATCGAACGCGCTGAGCGCTTCGCTCGCCAGTGATGCCCCAGATCAGTTGCCCCATGGGGTCGGGATCGTCTTTGCGGAAATCGACCCAGGTCATGCCCCCGAGGAAGATCGGGAGCTCCGGGGTTTCCTTACAATCTGGAAGGATTATGGGGATGACCGGGCATCCCCGCTTCACGAACTGCCGGAGGAAAGCTTCTAGCTCCATGTTCTGCCAGGGACCAATACTGCTCTCCCCAACAAACACAACCGCTGACTTGATCTGAGGTATCTGCTTCTCCAACAACCTCTGCCATGGCAGTCCCGGTCGCAGTTCCCACTCATCCAGCCAGGGTAAAATACCCCGTTCCTTGAGATGCCCTCCGATCTCCTTGACCGCCGGTTTGTCCTCGCTGTTGTGGCAGAGGAAGACGTCAAAGTCATCCGTTTCGATCTTGCCCTGGATGACCGAAACAGCCGCATCGCGTTCGCGTCCAACATCCGCGGCACGGTCCATTTCGGGAACGGCAGAACGAGGCACCGCCAACAAGCGCTCCTCACGGTCGAGGAGCCAGATACGTGTGTCGCAGACAGGGCAGCCCAGCCAGTTGAAGCCGCGCCCTCGACGCAACTGCACCTGCCGGTCAGTCAACGCCGTAGCGCACTCAGGACACACGAAGATGCGCCGCCGCTCAATGCTCTGTGGCAAAGCACGGCGTAGCAAGTGCGTGTAGACGTACTCTTCGAATTGAAAACGCGTCTCCTCACTGGCTACTGGGTCGAAGAACAGCGTAAACTCGCCACGCCCCTCTTCGATCTCACGCAGCCAGATGCCACAGCGGCCGCCCACATTGGCCGTATAGGTTACCGCATTTTTCCACATCTCATTCTTGGCAAAGATGATACTGCGTGACAAACGCACCGTCACCGTCGTATAGATGTTCAGCAAGGGCCCCTCGAAGCCGAAAATCACCGCTTTGCCTTCAGGGTCAGGCGCTTCTGGCCATTCGCGGGTGAACTGGGAGGGGAAAACCAGGATGGGACCGGTATCGGTTTGCTCCCGCAGTACGATCTCATGGCATAGCATTTCCTCAACAGTGGCGATTAGGAGCAGCTTTTCCTGCTCCCTGTTCTGGATGCGCTCATCCTCGGGTATGCGGAAACGTCCCGCCAGCACATCTTCTTCAGCAATGCAACCCAGACCATCTGGCTCTTCTTTGGCCGCGTTGACCATGGCTGAAGCGTAGGCATCGAGCAACTCGGGCTGTAGTAGAACGAGATCCCCGAAGCTGAGCCGACAGATCAAATCCCGGGCTTCTACACGCCCGATACAGGTCTCGAACTGGGTGCGCAACCCTTCGGTTTCAGCGGGAGCACCCTCGACCTTCAGGAAGGCGCGATACAGATCATCCACCGTGGACAGCAGCCGCCCCGCCTCCTTTTCTACAACGAGAAAGCCCTTGATTTGCTGAAAGAGTTCCGTCGAACTCACTTTTGGCAGCGCCTCCCATTCGACTGCCTCCCGGATTGCCTCGGCTAACTTGGCGATGCCCCATCCCTCCTTGGCGCTGGTCTCGAAGTAATCATCGAAGCCCAGGTCGCGCATCCACGCCCTGATTCGTGAGTGCCGGACTGGGATGCCACCTCGATCCGTGCGTGCTGCGACGAGGAACTTCTTCATCGGCAGAGCGGAATCGCCCTGCACGCGCAGAGCCTGGCACAGGGCGCGGTCCCAGTGGCGCACTCCGGCGAAGGGGTCGGTCTCGCTGCGTGCATCGAAGACCACCAGCGCCACCGTCACCTCGTTGAGGTGCAACTGGTGGATGAGACGGTAGCCCGGTTGGCCCGCCAAGTCCCACAGGAGTGTCTCGCGTGTCTCCTCGCGCCCGCCGCTAGGTTCGACCTCTTGGCTATCGAAGATCCAGACGTGACGGCCGTGGGAGGATGCGGTCGGGACGAAGGGTTGGCCAGTAAGTACGAGGCCCAGCCCTGTCTTGCCCACACCAGTGTCGCCCACCAGCACGACCTTGGCGTTGGTGTAGTGGGCTGTGAGAATTTCTGACTCGATACCGAGGAGAATGCTGTAGTCTAGGTCCCAGATACGGATGGCCGTGTCCTCTCCGTCGAGCGTGGCCAGGGCAGGCACCCTCGGGTGGAAGGCCAAGCCAGGCGAGAGCGAGCTAGAGGACTCATCAAGGATGGTCACTATCTCCCAGGTATCACAGCGCCAGAGCCGGACAGTATAATCCCACGACTTCGAGACGAGCAAGCGACCGTCGGAGGAAATGGAAATGGATCTAACGCTCTTGGTGTGGCCTTCGAGTACGCGTGTTTGCCATCCCATCTCGGGATCCCAGAGCCGGATGGTTTGGTCGTGGGAACCTGATGCAAGCGTCCGCCCGTCTGGTAACCATGCCACGCTATAGACCGAACCGTCGTGCCCTTCCAGTGTCCGGCGCAGTTCCCCAGTCTTTCCGTCCCATAGACGAACAGTGTTGTCGGCGGCGCCCGAGGCAATGGTCCACCCGTCTGGCGACCACGTGACGCTTTCGACAGCACTGGAGTGTCCTTTGAGTGTCCGGCACAGGTGACCAGTCTCTACATCCCAAAGCCGGATGGTTCGGTCCCAAGAGCCCGAGGCGAGAGTCATTCCGTCAGGCGACCATGCCACCCCTGTAACACAATCTATGTGTCCTTGGAGCATCCGTAACAATTTCCCGGTCTTCGCGTTCCAGAGTCGGATGGTGCTGTCCTCGGAACCAGAAGCGAGCGTCTGCCCATCTGGCGACCACGCTACACTGGTGACATACCGACCAAAGTGTCCTTTGAGCGTCCGACGCAATTCTCCAGTCTTCGCGTCCCAGAGCCGGATGGTATTGTCCCAGGATGGTGAGGCAAGTATCCACCCATCCGGTGACCACGCAATCCGTGCGATCTTGCCCTCGTGCCCCCGGAGCGTGTGCCGGAGTTTGAAGCCTGGCGGGATCTTAGCCTCAGCACTCTTATCTGGCATCTGTGGTTCCTCCGTACGTTGTATCGTAGAGCTTTACGGTGCGTCCAGCGTGCGCTTGAACCAATTATACCCGACTCCTCGAATCTGCGCAAGAGACCGACTTGACGAATCAGGAGCTTAGTGCTATCCTTTAGGTCATGGAATCCTGGGAGGAGCTGAACAGCCAAATCGTGACCTGCGAGGCTTGCCCCCGGCTGGTGGCTTACCGCCAGGAGATTGCCCACACCAAACGGCGGGCCTTCCGGGACTGGGAATACTGGGGCCGTCCGGTGCCGGGCTTTGGCGATCGGGATGCGAGACTCCTGATGGTAGGTCTGGCGCCGGCGGCCCACGGGGCCAACCGCACGGGGCGGATGTTCACGGGCGACAGCTCAGGAGACACGTTGACGGCGGCTCTGTACCGCGCCGGGTTCGCCAACCAGCCCACGTCACAGCATCGAGACGACGGCCTGGAATTGCACGACGCCTTCCTCACCGCCGTGGTGCGGTGTGTCCCGCCCAAAAATCGCCCAACCCGTCAGGAGCAGATCAATTGTCGGGGCTACCTGGCGCGGGAGATGGATCTGCTTTCCTCGGTGCGAGTCGTGCTGGCGCTGGGGCGCATTGCCTTTGACGGCTACCTGAGGTTGCTGCGGGAGCGAGGTGCGGACGTGCCGCGCCTGCTCTTCCGCCATGGTGCTTGCTACGAGTTCGAGCCGCCTCTGCCCACGCTGGTCGTTTCCTATCACCCCAGCCGCCAGAACACCCAGACGGGCCGTCTCACAGAGGTTATGCTGGACGAGGTTTTTGGACAGATTCGGGAGTTGCTAGTGAGTCAATGAGGCAACGAGGTAACGAGTCGCCTGTTCCTCATCACTCGTTCCTCGTTACTCATGCGAAAGGGAGGCGAGGAAATGATGAACTGGCAGGATGTACTGAATGACAATCCCATCCCCTGGCTGTTAGAGCCTGAGAGCCCCTCGGTCCGCTATTGGACGTTAACCGATATCGTCGGCGAGTCAGCCGATAGCCTGGAGGTGTTGGAGGCCAAAGCGGCCATCGCACAGCAACCTTTGGTGCAAGAGTTGTTTGCCTGCCAGCATCCCGATGGGCATTGGGGCGACGATGAGACCAAACCCTACACGGCTCAGGGGGCGGTGGCTGTCCTGACCATCCTGCATACGCTCGGCGTAGAGCCAGATGAGCGGACGGCCGCCGGCTGCGATTCCTTCCTGCGCTTCTGCCAGCACGATAGCGGCGGCTTCTCGCTGACCAAGACGCGGCGCAGCGGCATCTTCCCCTGCACGACCGGCCAGCACCTCCCTTTCTTGGTCTACTTTGGACTGGGCAATGATCCCCGTGTCCGGCAGGCCTTTGCCTTCATCATCGAGGACATGTCTGCCGACGACGCGCTCGATTGCGGACGCTACCAACACCGGGATTGCCTGTGGGGCGCCATCGCGGCACTCAATGGCCTGACCGTGCTCCCGGGCGATATGCACTCCCCAAAGGCGGAACAGGTGGTGCGACGCCTGGCCGACGCGCTGCTAGACGCTGACTACGACTTCGAGGGTGAGCACAAACGCTGGTTCACCTTTGGCATGCCTCGCGCCTGGGATCTGCTCAGCGCGCTGCGGGCTCTGGCCGCCCACGGCTATGCCCACGATCCGCGCTTCGTCCCATTGCTCGATCTTTTCCTGGCCCGTCAGGATGAACAGGGACGGTGGCTTTGCGGCTCCGTCCCTCGTATCTGGCCACTGGAGAAACGCAACCGACCCAGCAAGTGGATCACCCTCAACGCGCTGCGGTTGCTGCGAACCATTGCCGAGGAGGTCAATTGACTATGTCCATGAATCACTGGCGATCACACCTGAACAACGACCCGGTCCCATGGCTGCTGGAACCCGACCCAGATAACCCCAGTGTACGCTACTTTGTGCTCAGGGACCTGTTGGACCTGCCCGAAGGTGATCCCGAAGTTCAAGTGGCCAGGGCAGCCATCATGACGACTGGTCCGGTGCCGGCCATCCTGGACGCCCAGTATCCCGAAGGCTACTGGGTCAAGCCCGGCGGTGGCTATTCGCCCAAGTATCGGGGCACCGTCTGGCAGATCATCTTCCTGGCCGAGCTGGGAGCTGATCCTGCCGACGAGCGAGTGCAGCGGGGCTGCGAGTACCTCTTGAGCAACAGTATCGCCGCCAACGGCGCCTTCTCGGTCCACCAGAAGCCAGTGCCCAGCGGCGCCATACCCTGCTTGAACGGCAACCTGCTGTATGCCCTGCCACGCCTGGGCTACGCCGACGATGCTCGCGTGCAGGCGGCTCTCGACTGGCTGGCACGCGCCATCACCGGCGAGGGGGGATTCCGCTACCTCAAGTCGGGCACCAGCGGGCCGTGCTTCGCTTGCAGCGCCAACGACGGACAGCCCTGCGGCTGGGGCGCTAACAAAGCAATGAAGGCACTGCTTGCCATCTCGCCGGAGCAGCGCACCCCGGCCATGCAGCGTGCCCTTGAGGTCGGCGCCGAGTTCCTGCTCAGCCGCGATCCGGCTGTGGCCGACTATCCCTACACCCAGCGGGTGAGCTCCACCTGGCTCAAGTTCGGCTTTCCACTGACCTACTGGAGCGATGTGCTGGAAACCACGGCGGTGCTGGTGGAACTGGGCTACGGCGACGACCCACGGTTGACCAACGCCCTCCAGTTCATCCTCAGTAAGCAGGACGCACAAGGCCGCTGGAAGCTGGAGAACGCGCTCAGGGGCAAGATGTGGGCCGACATCGAGGAGAAGGGGAAGCCCAGCAAGTGGGTCACCCTGCGCGCGCTGCGCGTCCTGAAACATGTTCCATGACTCTCGATGGGCGATGGTCTCCGACCGAGCCCCCTGCGCCTCGGTCAGAGACCTCGGCGATCAAAGAAGAAGAGGTGTGGAGATGAGACCACCAGAAGTGCCGGATGATACATTGAGCGAGGCGCTGCACTTCGACCCCATAGACTGGCAGCAACTCCAACTCCTGGCCCAACTCACGCCAGCCCAGCGCACACTGGCCATGATCCGGGCAGCGGAGTTCGTCCGGGCTGGCCTGCGGGGCACGTTCCGCCGTCGTTTTCCGGAGCTGTCCGACGAGGAGATCAACATGAAGGTGCTGGCCCACCTGACACCATTGCGAGGATTAAAACTGTGAGTATTCTAGGGTTCTATTTCGACATTGTACGCGCACTGGAGGAAATCGGTGCACCGTACATGTTGGTGGGCGCCTTCGCCGGCTCGGCCTTTGGTATCGCCCGGGCGACGTTCGACGTGGACATGTTGGTCAACCTGCAAGAGCGACACTTCGACGCTCTGGCACATCGCTTTCCGCCGCCGCGCTATTACGCCGACCCGGAGCAAATGCGCAATTCCACGCGCCTGGGAATTATGTTCAACATCATTGATATGAACCAGGGAGTCAAGGCCGATCTGGTTCCCTTGTCCGGCAGCCCAGGCTATCGTGAAGCGTTTGCACGGCGCACCCGCCGAACCTTTCACGATGAGAGTGGAGACGAATTCGAAGCCTGGTGTGCCCGTCCTGAGGACATCATCCTGGGCAAGCTCATGGCCTGGAAGGAAGGTCGCTCAGCCAAGCACCCGGCCGATATCCGCGAGATGTTGGTCTTCATCCTCAGCGGACTGAGCGACGAGGAACTGGATCTGAGCTACGTCTCAGTGCGAGCGGCTCGACTGGGCACCGAAGCGGCAGAGCTTTGGCATAGGCTGCTCGATCAGACGCAGGTGGAGATCGCGAGCAGATCAGGAGGTGAAGCATGACCGACATCCTTAAAACCGCAGCCTACGGCGGCGCAGGCTGGTCGCCACGCACAGCCTACTTGCAGCAGGAGATCGGAGGGGTCTGGGGGGCTTGCGGTGTAGATAACGATTGTACCCCAATCAATAAAAAATTGCTCCACCGGCCTGGCCCGGAGCTGGAAGAAGTGGCCGACCCGGACGCGGCTCAAATGCTCGCTCCACTGGACGCCGACCGAGCGCGGCAGCAGCACGACGCTCTGGCCCAGGCTTATCGGGACGCTGGCGTCGCCGTGCACTACGTCGAACCGGCTGAGACGCCGCCTCCCAACCTGATGTTCGTGGCCGACCTGATGTTCATGACGCCGGAAGGGACCATCGTGGGACGACCGGCCTCCACCGTTCGGGCTGGTGAGGAGCGATTCGTCGCCCGGCGGCTGGCCGACCTGGGAGTTCCCATCCTGCGCAGCGTGCGCGGGCGGGGAACCTTCGAGGGGGCAGACGCCCTCTGGCTTGACCCACAGACGGCACTGGTGGCGACGGGGATGCGGACCAACGCTGAGGGGGCTGCCCAGGTGACGGGTCTGCTGCGAGAGATGGGAGTTGAGGTCATTCAGGTCGGGCTCCCCTACGGGGCGATGCACCTGATGGGGACGTTGCGCTTCGCCGACCGAGACCTGGCCATCGCCTGGCCGGGGCGCGTGCCCTATGCGGTCGTGGAAACGCTGCGGGCGCGTGGGTACACCATCCTGTTCATACCAGATGCAGGGGAAGCAGTGCGCGGCATGTCGCTCAACTTTGTGACGCTAGGCCCCCGATGGATCCTGATGGCAGCCGGCAATCCCATCACCCAGGCGTTCTACGAAGATGCCGACATCGCCTGCCACGTGGTCGAGGTGGATGAGATCCTCAAGGCGGCCGGCGGCATCGGCTGTGCGACTGGCATCCTGGAGCGGGAGGCAAGTGGATGAATGGCAACTACCCTTCCCCAGAATCCCTCCTGAACCTGCTCAAAACCCGTCGCAGCATCCGCCGCTACCGGCCAGACCCGGTGCCGGACGAGATGGTGGAGCAACTGCTGGAGGCCGGCCGCTGGGCGCCTTCGGCCAGCAACCGGCAGCCGTGGGCCTTCATCATCGTCCGCGACGAGGCGATCCGCCAGCAGGTAGCGCAGCACGCTGCCTTCTATTTCATCAAATGGGCACAGGTGGGGGAGGCCCCGCTGCTCATCGTCCTGTGTGGGAATGCTCGGAACCGGTTTTACCGACAGTTCCTCCACGAGGACGTGGGGCTGGCGGGAGGGCAGATCATGTTGCAGGCCAAAGCTCTGGGGCTGGGGACCTGCTGGATCGGAGCTCTGGATCGGAAAGCGGTGGCCGGCCTTCTCAAGATACCCGATCATCTGGAGATCGTGGGACTGCTGACGGTGGGGTTCCAGGCCGAAGACCCGCCTCCCACGTCTCGCAAGCCTCTAGCGGAGATTGTTCACTACGACGTTTACGGCAACCGTGCGAGTGATGGGGATGCGACGCCAGGGAGGATACCGGCTGGACCGCTGGGGATTTTGCTGCGCCGGCTGCGGCTGCCATTTCGGGTCTGACTTCGCTTCGGTCGGCGGTGACGGGATGCGCACGAAGACGCTGTGGATCAAAGATGAATACCTGGGTCTCATTCTGGCAGGCCGCAAGACCATTGAGGTTCGCGTGGCGTACAGCAACATCACGCGGCTGCAAGTGGGCGACCGCTTGTTGCTCAATGATCAGCACCCATTTGTTATTCGACGGATAGGGCGCTATGCCAGCTTTGAGGAACTGTTGGCCCACGAGGACGCGGCTTCCATCGCGCCCGATATTTCCCCGGACCAACTCCTTGAGCAACTGCGCGCCATCTACGCGCCGCAGAAAGAGGCGCTGGGTGTCGTGGCGTTGGAGATCGAGCCGGAATGAAACCCGCTCGTGACAAATCGGCCAAAACGTGGTAAACTTAGACCTAGCAGGCTTTGGAGCCAGAAATCGGCGCAGGAGGATTGAACAATGATTGAAGTCTATCCCAACCTGTTTGTCGGTGATCAAATAGACTACGAGCTCAATATAACAGGGCAAAAGGGATGGGCCGTAGTCCACGCCTGCAAGGAGCCGTACCACAGGCAGGCCCTGGGGTACCGCGGTCGGTCAGCGCCTGAGCGCCACCCTGAGCGTCTGGTGGCACGCCGGGGCTACCGTCTCATTCTAAACATGGTGGATGCCAGAGACCCGGAGCTTTTTCCCAAAGAGATGATTGATGTAGCTTTGGACTTCATCTATGAAGCTCTGGCCAAGGGCTTGAAAGTCCTGGTTCACTGCGACCGAGGCGACTCCAGGGCCCCCTCCATTGCCCTTTTGTACATGGCCGCCCGACTTCACGAGTTGCCGACGGAGTCTTTAGAGGCCGCCGAAGAGAAATTCAGGATGCTTTATCCCAATTACAACCCTAAACCTGGCATCTATGGACACTTGCGTGAGAATTGGCGTCGGTATTGCGGTGAAAGACTGTCTTACAAAAAGGAATTGGATTCGTGGGTGGGATGAGTCGCAGGCTCTGGCAAGTCTCTGAGGCTTATCAAAGATGACACATTTCACAGTTTGATGGGAGGAGCTAATGTTAGAAAAAGGTACGACGGCCCCAGATTTTACACTGACGTCAGATGACGGCAAGAAGGTGACGCTATCAGACTTTCGCGGCAAGAAAGTGGTGCTTTACTTCTACCCCAAGGCCGGCACCTCCGGCTGCACCAAGCAGGCGTGCGCCATCCGCGACGTCTATCCCAGTGTCGAGGAGGAAGACGCCGTCGTCATCGGCATCAGCCCCGACTCGCCCCAGGCCCTGGTCAAGTTCCGCGAGAAGCACAACCTGCCGTTCATACTGCTCTCGGATCCAGACCACAAAGTGGCCGAGGCCTATGGTGCCTGGGGTGAAAAGAAGATGTACGGCAAGACCTACGAAGGCATCATCCGCAGCCACTTCGCCGTTGATGAGGAGGGCCGGCTGATGGATTACAAGCTCAAGGTCAAGCCGCTGACCACGGCGGACTTCTTGCTGGTCTCGCTGGGCTTTGGCAACACGAACTGAAGAAGGAGAAACGTATGAAGCGGTTCTGTTTCTGCCTCATCTCTGGTCTGGTTGTAGCGATGTTGTTCTCGACGGCGCCGGTGAGCGCAGCGCCCCCGTACCATGGTCAGGCCCAGGAATCAACTA
The DNA here is from genome assembly GCA_964592085.1 of uncultured Anaerolineae bacterium. GTDB lineage: Bacteria > Chloroflexota > Anaerolineae > VGOG01 > VGOG01 > CAZQDO01. The sequence goes on from CAZQDO010000029.1 coordinate 13,269, forward strand.
CCCACGTAGTCCAGCGCGGCGAGAATCTCTATCGCATCGCCTTGCGCTACGGCACGACGGTGAACGCAATCGTGGCCGCGAATGGTCTGGCCAATCCGAACAGGATTTACGTTGGCCAACGGCTCGTTATCCCGAGTAGCACAAGTAGTGCGAGCACAACAGCTCCTTCGACGACGACGGGCGGTACCTATGTCGTGCGTCGCGGCGACACCCTGAGCGGGATCGCCCGGCGATTTGGCACCACGACGACGAGTCTGGCTCGTCTGAACGGCATTGTCAATCCCTCACTCATCTACACCGGGCAGGTGCTACAGCTATCAGGGACAGCGCCAGCCCCGTCAGGCGGCGGCAAATGCATTGTGGTTGATCTGTCGGAGCAGCACCTCTACGCCTACGAAGGGAGCCGGTTGGTCTACTCTTTCGTGGCCTCCAGCGGGGCCGCGCCCTACTACACCCGCACTGGTCAGTTTAGCGTGCTGAGCAAAATCCGCAACGCCTACGGTTCGTCCTGGGGTTTCTGGATGCCCTATTGGCTAGGCATCTATTGGGCCGGTTCTGCTCAGAACGGCATTCATGCCCTGCCAGTCTCAGCTAGTGGCCAGACGCTCTGGGCAAGCTACCTGGGTCGGCCAATGTCCTATGGCTGCATTGTGCTAGGCAGCTACGAGGCGCAACTGCTGTACAACTGGGCCCAGATTGGCACACCAGTTTCTATCCGGTATTGAGGGAATGGGTGAATCAGGAGGTGCCATGACCAACCAGTTGATCATAACCACCATCGCTCAAGAACTGCACCTGAAAGCCAATCAAATCGCCCGCACTGTCCAACTGCTGGACGAGGACAACACCATCCCCTTCATCGCCCGATACCGCAAGGAGGTCACCGGCGGACTGGACGAGGAGCAGCTCAGGGCGATTCAGGCCCGCCTGAAATATCTGCGCCACCTGGAGGAGCGCAAGGAGACAGTGCTGAAGAGCATCGCCGAGCAGGGCAAGCTGACGCCGGATCTGGAGGCCAGGATCCGGGCGGCTATGGTGCTGCAGGAGGTGGAAGACCTCTATCTGCCCTACAAACCCAAGCGGCGCACGCGGGCCACCATCGCTAAAGAGCGAGGGCTGGAGCCGCTGGCCGAACTCCTTCTGGTTCAGGAAATCACCGAGGGGACGCTGGAGCAGTTCGCCCAGGACTACCTGAGCGAAGACGTGCCCAGTGTGAAGGACGCCTACGCCGGAGCGCGAGACATCGTGGCCGAGGTCGTCTCCGAAGACGCCGACCTGCGCAAGGCGGTGCGAGAGCGCACCTTCGGCAAGGGGTTGCTGGTCTGCGCTGTGGCCGACGCCTCCCTCGATCCCCAGAGCAAGTACCAGATGTACTACGAATACGCCGAGCCGCTGAAGGCCATCCCGCCCCACCGCCTGCTGGCCATCAACCGGGGGGAGAAAGACAGCGTGCTTAAGGTCAAAGTGGACGCGCCAGTGGACCAGATCGAGGCTGACATCGTCGCCCGCTACCTGAAGAACAGACGCTCCATTTTCGCCCCTCAGGTGACGGAGGCCGCCGCCGATGGCTACAAGCGCCTCATCGCCCCCTCCATCGAGCGTGATCTGAGAGGCACCTCCACCGATGACGCGGACGACCACGCCATCAAGGTCTTCGCCACCAATCTGCGCAACCTTTTGCTCCAGCCACCACTGCGGGGCAAAAGCGTGATGGGCATTGATCCAGGCTACCGCACTGGCTGCAAAGTGGCTCTGGTGGATGAGACGGGCAAGTTCCTGGGCGGCACGACCATCTATCCCCACGCGCCGCAGAAGCAGTGGGACGAGGCCAAGGATATGCTGGTGAGCCTGGTGACCAGGGGGAACGTTGATGCGCCAGCCGTCATCGCCATCGGCAATGGCACTGCCTCCCGCGAGACCGAAGCTCTGGCCGCCGAGGTCATCGCCGAGGCCAGGCAAGGGGCCTACGTCATGGTCAGCGAGGCCGGCGCGTCGGTCTATTCCGCTTCCCCCTTGGCCAGGGAGGAGCTGCCCGACCTGGACGTCTCCATGCGCGGCGCCGTCTCCATCGCTCGCCGCCTCCAAGACCCCCTGGCCGAGCTGGTCAAGATCGAGCCTCGCTCCGTCGGCGTCGGTCTCTACCAGCACGACGTGGATCAGAAGAAGCTGGGCGAGGCTCTGGACGCGGTGGTCGAGTCGGCCGTCAACCACGTGGGGGTTGACCTCAACACCGCCTCGCCAGCCCTCTTGCAGTACGTTTCGGGCATCAATAAACGGGTGGCCAAAGCCATCGTCAAACATCGAGATAAACACGGGGCTTTCGAGTCGCGCCAGGGATTGAGGAAAGTCAAGGGGGTGGGGGACAAGGGGTTCGAGCAATCGGCGGGCTTCCTCAAGATACCCGCCGGGGAGAATCCGCTCGACAACACCTTCATCCACCCGGAATCGTTTCCGGTGGTGGATAGTTTGTTCACCTTGATGGGCGTGCGGGGGGATGAACCAGATTTAGCTCAGAGGGTCAAGGCTTTCCGCGTTGAGAACGACCTGGCTGAACTGGCTGAGGTGCTGGAGGTGGGCCTGCCCACGCTGACGGACATCTTCGACAACCTCATCAAGCCCGGCCGCGATCCCCGCGACGAGCTGCCCAGGCCCATCCTGCGGAGCGACGTTCTGAAAATGGAAGACCTGCGGGAAGGGATGATGCTCAAGGGCACCGTGCGCAACGTGGTAGATTTTGGTGCCTTCGTGGACATCGGGGTCAAGCAGGACGGCCTGGTGCACGTCTCCAAGATGGCCGAACGCTACGTGAAAAACCCCCTGGAAGTAGTGTCAGTGGGCGACGTGGTGGAGGTCAAAGTCATCAGCATTGATATTGAGCGGGGGCGGATTGGGTTGAGCATGAAAAGATGAACAGGAGCCATCCAGTTTCACGAAAGCGCCGGCTGAGTAGGCTTGGAGCGTAGCGGAGAGCCGTATCGAAGCCAAGCGGGACACTCAGCCAAACCCGCTCGCTTGATTTCGATACACCTGCGGTTACTCAATCGGCGCTCTCTCCGGCTCGACCAACTCAAACCTCTCTCTTCTTCCATCGCCCTCGGCGGAACCAGAAGGCGAAGAGTAAGCCGTTGGCTGTGTTGGCAACGGCGCGCCCGACCCACACCCCGGTGATGCCCAACCCCGTCCACTGCGACAGGCCGTAGGACAAGGGGACTTCCATGCCCCACAGAGTCAGCAGGTTGACGAACATAGCCGGCACGGTATTTCCGGCTCCATCAAAGCCGCGGGCCAGCACCACCCCCACCGCGCTGGGGATCAGAGAGGGGGCTATGATACGCAGAGCCTGGCTGCCAAGGTCCACCACTTCCGAGGTGGGATCGAAGAAGGCGACCAACGAACCAGCGAAGGCGAGAAATACCAGCGTAAAGGCGGTCAACAGACTGACGTTGTAAGCTACCACCCACCAGGCACTGCGCTCAGCTCGACGGGGCTGGAGGGCGCCCAGGTTCTGCCCTACCAACGTGGCGGTGGCATTGGCCAGACCAAAGCCTGGGATGAGGGCGATGAGCAGGATGCGGTTGGCCACGCCGAAGCCAGCCGTGGCGAAGGTGCCGTACAGGCCGACGATGGCCAGGACGGCCAGCCGCGAAGTGGAGCGCAGAGTCATCTGGATGGTGCTGGGCAGGGCGATTTTAACGATGTGCCACATCAGGGGCAGGTCGGGCCGCAGGCTGCGAAGGTTAATTCCGATGCGGGCCCGTCCGCTCAGCAGAATGGCCATCTGAAACAGCGTTCCTGCCCCAAAGCCCAGCACGCTGGCCCAGGCAGAGCCACTTACTCCCAGATCCGGAAAAGGTCCCCAACCGAAGATGAGGAGCGGCTCCAAGACGACGGTCAGGCCCTGGCTCACCACCAGCACCCACAGGGCCAGCCTGGCCTCGCCTGCGCCGCGCAACAGGGAGTTGATGACGAAGACCAGAATGAGGGTGAACAGGCCGCCAAAGAGGATGCGGAGATACGACACTCCCATCGCCAGCACTTCGGCGTCGGCTCCGAGGATGCGCAGGGTCGGCTCCGCCACCAGGATGCCCAAAACACCCAGCACGAGGGAGATGAAGATAGCCAACAGCACTGCTTGACAGGCAGCGTGGTCGGCCTGGGCTCTGTTGCGGGCCCCGATGCGCCTCGCCACCACTGCCATCCCGCCGATGCCCAATCCGTTGGCCATGCTATTGATGACCCAACGCAGGGTGATACTGATGGTCACGGCAGCCAGCGCCGCCGAGCCCAGCTTGCCCACCCAGTAGGTATCCACGATCTGAGTCACGCTCATGGTGCTCATCTCCAGAATCATGGGGACAGCCAGGGTCCAGATGTTGCGGTGAATGCTGCCAGTGGTCAGGTCTCGCTTCCCCGCCAATTTCCCCTTAGCGGGCAATGAATGTTCAATGTCGGCCATGGTTTCCTTTCTGATGTAGAGGTCTCCGTTCACCAGCCTCCCCCAGATAGTCAGTTTGGAGTTTCGAGTTCATTCAACTCGAAACCCGAAACTCGTTCTGGGGGGCAGGACACGAGGATTATACTCCAATACGCGATTACCCGCAAGCCCGGACGCCGCAGGTTGACAGCAGACGCAAGACGCGATATACTTACCCTCAACAGATCATTGCCAGCAGAGGCGGCTCCCATGTCGCCGGATTTAAGGGGGGAGCAATGAGCGGAAAATACATTATCGCCCACGACGTGGGCACGCGAGGCAGCAAGGCGGTGCTGACAGATCCAGAGGGGCGGATCTTTGGCAGCGCTTTTGAGAGCTATGAGGTGGACTACCCCCAGACCCATTGGGCTGAGCAAAATCCAGAGGGTTGGTGGCAGGCTGTCACCAGGAGCACGCAGCGCCTCTTAGCCAAGTGCCAGGTGTCGCCTGAAGACGTCTTGTGCATGGTCTTCTCCACCCAGATGTTGGGGATCATCCCGATGGACGCCGGGGGTGCCCCCTTGCGGCCAGGGATCATCTGGCTGGACGGGCGGGCAGCTCCCCAGGCCAAGCAACTGATGCACAAGCTCATCAACCCCAGGATATTCGCCGCCGTCGTCGGAGCCGAGGCCACCGGCAAGGACGTGTTGCCCAAGCTGATGTGGCTCCAGCAGAACGAGCCTGATCTGGTGGCCCGCACTCATAAGTTCCTCGATGTCAACGGCTATTTGGTCTATCGGTGCACCGGTCGGATGGTGGCCGACTGGGCAGCGGCTTCGGCCACCGGTCTGTTCAATCTCAAGAGCAAGAAGTGGGACGATTTTCTGATACGCTTTCTGAGCGCACCGGGGGACAAGCTGCCCGAGCTATTGCCCTCGAACGAACGGGTGGGTGGCCTGACGACCAGCGCGGCCCGTGACTTTGGGCTGCTGGAAGGGATGCCCATCATCTGTGGGACGGGCGATGTCCTGGCGGCGGCCGTAGGCTCAGGGGCCGTAGGCGAGGGTGAGGGGCACATCTGCCTGGGAACGTCGGGCTGGGTCGGGGTGATCACGGAGAAGTCGCCTACCGGACGGCACGGCATCGCCACCATCCAGTCGGCTGACCCGACCAAGTGTTTCCTCATCGCCGAGACGGAGACAGCCGGGATATGCCTGCAATGGATCGCCGACCAGTTCTACAGCCGAGAACAGAGCGATCCTGCGGTGGAGAATGTCTTTGCCTTGATGGATGCCATCGTAGAGGAGATTGAGGCCGGGTCGGGTCGTATCCTCTTCACCCCCTGGATGTACGGGGAACGGAGCCCGGTGTCGGACGTCTACGTTCGTTCCACGTTCCTGAATCTAAGCGTGGATCACCAGCGCGAGCACATATTGCGGGCCGTGTACGAGGGTGTGGCCTACAATCTGCGCTGGATTCTGGAGATCATGAGTCAGAAGTTCGGCTGGCAGCAAGACGCCATACGGGTCATCGGCGGGGGTGCCAGAGGAGACCCCTGGCTACAGATCATCGCCGACGTGACGGGTAAGCGGGTGGAAAAAGTAGCCAATCCCCAGGAAGCCGGCGCTGTCGGGGTGGCCCTCATCGCCGCCGTCGGCCTGGGCGTCTACCCAGATTTCCAGGCCCTGAAAAAGGTGATCCAGGTAGTCCGCACCTTCGAGCCCCGGGCCGAGAACGCCCAGGTCTACGACGAGCTCTTCGATGCCTACAAGAAGGTCTACCGAGCGCTGAAGGGAATTTATCGTCAACTGAATCAGGAATTAGGGAATCAGGAACTAGGGAATCAGGACTCCGTCGCCCTGATTCCCTGATCCCTGAGTGAGGAGCAAACTCATGGCCCAAACACAAACTGCCGTAAAGGTGCAACCGGTTGCCACGCCAGATGACCTCAATCGCTTCGTCCGCTTCCCCTGGCGCATCTATGCCAATGACCCTTATTGGGTGCCTCCCCTCATCAGTGAGATAGAGAAAAGGCTGGACACCCAGCGCAATCCCTTCTGGGAGTACGCTGAGCGAGAGCTCTTCCTGGCACGCCACGACGGGGAGGTGGTCGGCACCATCGCCGCCATTGTCAACCACCAGCACAATCAGCAACTCAACGACCAGACGGGCTTCTTCGGCTTCTTCGAGACCATCAACGATGAACAGGTGGCTGAGGCATTGATCGCCGCCGCTGCTGACTGGCTGCGGGAGCGAGGGAAGGATCTCATGCGAGGCCCTATCAACGGAGCGCCGACCGACGAGGTGGGGGTGCAGATAGCTGGCTACGATAGGCGGCCATCCATCTGGGAGGGACATACTCCCCCTTATTATCGCCAGTTGATAGAGCCCTTGGGCTTTCGGAAGTATGACGACTACTTCGCCTATGAGATATGGTTCAAAGACATAGATTGGGATCTGCGCAATTTGCCGTCGAAGATATGGCGGGTGGCCGAGAAGGTGCGTGGCAAGATGGGTGTGACTGTCCGCAAGGTAGACATGAATCAGTGGGATTCGGAGGTGGCTAAGATCCACTACCTCTACAACGTGGCCTTTCGCACCATACCTGGTCACATTGACATGAGTCTGGAGAAGTTCTCCAGCATGGCTGCTTCTCTGCGCCCCTTCCTCGATCCGAATCTGGTGGTCATCGCCGAAGTTGGCGGTGAGCCGGTGGGCTTCGCTGTGGCCCTGATGGACCTGAACGAAGCACTGTGGCACTTCAGGAGGGGTAAGCTCTACCCCTGGGACCTGATCAGGCTAAAGTGGCACATGGGACGTATTCGTACCGCCTGCGGCAAGATGGCTGGCATCCTGCCTGAGTACCGGGCCCGAGGCATGGAGGTTTTGCTGGGCCTGGAACTTGTCCAACGGTGTATAGAAGTAGGTTATGAACGGATGGATCTTTCGCTGCTGCAAGAAAAGAACACCATGATCAATCGCATTATCCAGCGCGTGGGCGCACAGGTCTATCAGCACTATCGCGTCTACGAGAAGCCTCTCTAGAACATCGAGCAATGGAGCGTAAATTCTGGTCTAACTTGGTACGGCCCTCCACCAGGGCTTTTGCAAGAGAGGCCCGGCGTACGCCAGGCTACTCTCTTTTTGATTGGCTGCATGGCTACGTCTATGGACGTTGGCCCTACCTTTACATTGGCATCGGGACCGGGGAGCATCCGCTGGCTCGTATCTTTGGGCCGCTCGCTCGTCAGTTGGGCCGGCTGTTCCCGCCCAGGCCATCCGATAACTCCGGCCACGTCACTTTCGCCGACACTTACCACGGCAAGGTCGTGCCGCTGGAGGCGGCCAGGCAATTGGTCACCGTCGAGGAAGAGATCAGCCTGACCGACCTGGAGCAGGTGATCCCCTACGCCCTCGCCCGCGACATCGTGCTGCAGAACCCCGATCACATCGTGGCCCTGGAGTGCCCTTGCCGCGCTGTGCGCCCCAATCCTTGCCAACCTCTCGACGTCTGCCTCGTTGTCGGAGAACCTTTCGCCAGCTTCGTTGCCGAGCACCATCCGCGCCGTTCCCGCTGGATCACGCAGGCGGAGGCTGCAGAGATCCTGTGCGCTGAGCACGAACGAGGCCACGTGCACCACGCTTTCTTCAAAGATGCGATGCTGGGCCGTTTCTATGCCATCTGCAATTGCTGCGCCTGCTGCTGTGGGGCGATGCGAGCCTGGCATCGTGGCACTCCGATGCTGGCCTCCTCCGGCTACGTCAGCCACGTGGCTGCGGAGTTGTGCGTCGGCTGCGGCATCTGTGCCGACTATTGCCAATGTGTCTCCAAATGTCCTGAGGAAGCCTTCTCGCTGGTGCGCGACCCGACTAGAGGAGAACCGCTGGAGATCCGGGCCCTTATAGCCAGCACCACTTCCCATCACAGACCTTGACTCCTTTTGCCTTATCGCTCAATTGAGACGTACTGCGTATTGCGTGACGGAACAGGCAACACGGAACACGCAAACAGCAGTGGAAAAATCGTGACTAATAGAAAGACGCCCATCCATCCCCGTAAGGTACTTTTTCCCCTCGGTCTTGGCACGGCCCTCTCCCTCATGGGGGACGGGGCGTTGTACA
>CAZQDO010000030.1:0-21426 GCA_964592085.1 uncultured Anaerolineae bacterium
GGAAGTATCTTAGCTCAAAAGCGCCAATGACACAAATGCGGTTGTAGTATTAAGCTGCCCGCCTTTCCAGCTCCGCCCGCTGACGCATGGCCTGGCGCAGGGCCTCAATGTCGCGCGGCAGCAGGTAGGCCACTCCAACCAGGAAGATAGCGCACAGTACCCACGCACTCTCGCAGACAATGAGAATAGCATGGTGCAGGGAAGATCGCACGGCGATGAGCCCTGCCAGAAAGGGGGCGGTGGCCGCCCCGGCCGACTCGATGAAGTATTGCACGGCCAGGGCCGTCGAGCGCACTTCGGGCAGGGTGACGTCGTAAACGGTGGAGATGACATTGGGCGAGGAAAAGGGGATGAACAGAGCGGTCAGGCTGAGCATGATCAGGAAAAAGGACTGATTCTCCGCCGGCACGTTCATGGTGAAATAGAGAAGGATGGCCCCCAGCAGCACAGCCGTAGCAGCGACCCACGCTCGCCCCCTTCGGCTGCGCTTGAAGAAGAAATCGCCCACCGCCCCGCCGGCGAAATACCCCAACGCCAGCACCAGCACTGCCACCACCATCGTAAAAAGAACCGCGTCTTCGCCGTAGCCGCGCTCCGTTTCCAAGTAGCGGAAGAACCAGTAGGTGATGACGTTCCAGGGGAAGACGCCGAAGAATCCCTGGACAAAGAGCAACAGCAGGCTCCGCTTGCGGAATAACCCCCGGGCAATCTCCCAACTGAAGCGGTAGACCCCGATTTCCTCCAGTCCGGCCAGCTCCGGTTCGCTCCGGCCGCGGGCGACGTCGCGCACCCCGAAGAAGATGACTGCCGCCAGCACGATGCCCAGGGAGCCGGTCAGGTAGAACACCCCGCGCCAGCCCAGCGGGTCGCGCAGGAACGTGGCCAGGATCATCCCCAGCATGTAGCCCAGGGGCGCGGAAAGCTGCAACAGGCCGTAGATTTTCCCCCGCACGGCCGGGCCGAAATAGTCGGAGATCAGGCTGTACAGGCCGGGGTAACTGGAGTCGTCAATGCCGGTCGAGGCCCGGGTGACCAGGAACGAGGGGTAAGTGGGGGCAATGGCGCTGAGCCAGGTGGTGGAACCCCAGATGAACGAGGCCAGCGCTAACAGTTTGGGACGGGTGTAGCGGTCGTACAGGTAGCCCCACACCGGGTAGAGGACGGCCCCCACGATCAGGGCTCCCGTAAACACCGCCCCCATCTGGGCCTCGTTGATCCCGAATGCCTCCATGATGGGCGTAGTCAGGGGGCTGATGAGCAGCTTGTCGGCCTGGTGCAAAAGCGTGAAGACGAAGAAGACAGCGACCACGAACCAGCGGTAGCGGGCCCGGCGCCCGGTTGTTGCTCCTCGTGGCTGTTTGATGCTATAACCCTGGATTGAAGTCATATTTCGTTTCGGCTCCTTTCTTTTCCTTTGCTTGAACTACTCAATGACACCAATCAGTGACAGATTGCGAACAAGAAACCAGGTTTTTTGTCTGCGAAGTGGGAAATGCCTCGAAAACCACCCTGTTCTGCAAATCATTTTCCATTCTCAATGCACAAAAACCTGGTTTCTACGAGAAGCTAGACTCTGGCAGAGAAGCTCCATTCATCAAACAACAAGTGTTCTATGATCTTGGTGTCCTGGTCACGATAAGATTCCACAAACTCTTGATAGGCATGGCGAGACGGAAACTGTGCCAGGACTGCGTCTGGGACCGGCAGGGTGCCCTCGCGCAAGCCGATGTAGTCCCGGTAACTGGAAAAGACCCACTCTTCTGGTCGCGCTACCAAACCGGCACTAACCGGGTTCATGTGGATATACCGTGACAAGTGCAACAGGTACTCGTCCTTGTCCACCCACACGGCCTGGAAGGGACCCTGGAATAGCGGACCGACACGTCCTTGCTGCTTGTTGATAGCTTTGGTGTAGGATACGCCAAATGGTTGCATAATCTGAGCGCCCAGGTCATCAGTTCTTAGATAGACCATCAAGTGATAATGAGTGGGCATCAGACAATAGGCCAGGATATCAATCAGGTCAGGCTGAAAGTAATGCCTGATACGCCTGATAAAATAGCTCCAATTCTCGTCACAGAAAAAGATGGGCTGACGATTCGAGCCGCGATTGTATAGATGGTAGTAGTGCCCAGTTCGAAATTCGAGCTTGCGATATGGCATGTGGCTACGCCTCTAAGAAACCAGGTTTTTTCCCTTGTCTGAGCAAACACATTGTTCTTGTGGGGTTTCCAGGGGCGCGGAAAAGTGCCTGTCTTATCAACCCAAAAACCTGGTTTCTGATCCATGGTGTAGTGTCGGTTTACCTGGTCATCGTTTCCCTGTTGGATCCTCAGAACTCATTATCCCAGGTGAACCCCGCCAGATCATCGAATTTCCGCCACGCCTTCCGATAGAGCCCGGATGGGCGACCCCTTGTTTCGGCTGCGGACACTCTGTCAACCCACTCCTCCGTCGCGCTGGAGGCCCGCTCGAAACAGCTTGCCGTAAATGCGGCCAGCGGTTCGGCCCGCTCTTCGACGGGCGCATCGCGGTGCTTTTCATACATCTCGGCAGCCTGAGCCAGGAACTCGGCTTCCAGCGAGTCCCGATCCTGGTGGTAGAGCGGGAGACGGGTGGGATAGTCCTCCAACACGGCCCGGTGCAGTCGCTCGTGGCTCCACCAAAGGGAGCTGGGGTCGTAGGTATCGTCTGGCTCAGGGCCGAGATTGGGCAAGCCCGCTTCCAGGTAGATGGGCTTGAAGATGCCGGTGCAGGGCGCTGAGGTGCCGGTGAGCCAGTGGGTCTGCAGGTCGGGCCCCAGGTGGAAGATAAGCGAGCCGGTGGTTTGGCAGAAGCGGATGGGTCCCCACGAGGCATGATCGCAGACGGTGATGTTGGTGAATCCATCGGGTCGCCAGGACGGGTTTGCGGCAGCCCGAGGGCCGTGGTCACGCAGCACCTCCATCATGGTCTCCACAGTGATACTCCCCTTCTTGGCCCTCAGAAGCTCCGTGGTCCGGTGCTGTCGTGCCGAGCTGCTGCTGAACCGGGTGTAAAGGGAATCCGAGAAGCAGCGGGCGAAATGAAAGTCCACAGACTCGTTGCAACACCATCTGTTGATAGCGAACTGAATCATCCCCGGCGAGGCCTTGTCCCACTTGTTCCCTATGGTCAGCCCATTGGAAATGGTGCGAATGTCTCGTACCTTTTTGGCGATCCAGAACCTGGCCACCGTCTCCAGCACCCAGGCCTCGGTGGGATCGGCGATGATGAAGGAATTGTGGTAGTACTGGCTTCTCATAAGGCCACAGTTGCCGGATTGGCCGTAGGTTTCCAATAGTTCGACCATCACCTCCAGGGCTTTGACAGCGGTATCGGTCCTCTCCAGGGCCAGGCGGATGAGGTCCATTCCTATGAGGCCTGGCAGTTTCCCGGCGCGAGGATTAGTAAAGACGGCCTCGTTCCCAATAGCCACGCCGCACTCATTGGCTCCCATCTCGCAGCCCCACATCCAGAAAGGCTTGGAGAGAAGCACTCCATAGGTCTCCCGCACCTGGGGGATTTCGATGTAGGTGCACTTCACCTTCTTGCCTTCCTCATGGACGGCCGGCGGGATGATCACGATCTGCTGAGCCTCGTTAGGCTCGCGGTCACTGTTCTTGGCCAGGATGACTGAGCCGTCGGCCGTGGCGTTCCCCACGGCAACCATCGTATCACACATTCTTAACTCCTTTTCAGTTGATCAAACTCTGCGCGGAATTCGGCCTCCAACCGGGCTTTCTCGGCCTGGGGTAGGAAGCTGGCGCGCAGCCCGTTCAGACTGATCTTTTCCAGTTCGTCTGCACCAAAGCCAAAGTGATCCACCAAGACCTCGTACTCGTGGTTCAGGTCGGTGCTGAACATTGGCGGATCGTCCGAGCCGACGGTGATCAGCAGCCCCGCGTCCCACAGACGGCGCAGGGGATGCGCACTGTAGTCAGGATAGACGCCCAGGCAAACGTTGCTGGTGGGACATATTTCCAGCGGCACCTGGCGCTCGCGCAGGTGCTCCACCAGCGCGGGGTCTTCCTCGCAGCGCACGCCGTGCCCCAGTCGGTCGGCGTGCAAGCTCTGCAGCGCTGTCCAGATGCTCTCTGGCCCCGCCATCTCGCCCGCGTGGGGGACGCTGGGAAGCCCTGCCCGATGCGCTCGCTCGAAGGACTGCACGAACAGATCCGGGGGAAACCCGGCCTCGCTGCCGCCCAACCCCAGCGCCACGACGCCCTCGTCCCTGGCGGCCAACGCGATATCAACCACCTGATCCTGCGTGCCGGGGTTGTCGCGGCTGATGTCGAACACCCAGCGCCAGTCCACGCCGAAGGCGGCGCGGGCCTGGGCTCGCCCTTCGTTCAGGCCGGCCAGGATAGTTTGCCATGCCAGACCTGTGTATCTGGTGTTGGTGCTGATGGTGAAGGTGACCTCGGCGTAACGGATGTTCTGGCGAGCGCAGTCGGCCCCGAACTCGTAGGCGATCAGGCGGTAGTCGTCGGGAGTGCGCAGGCAATTGGTAATGGTGATGTAGACCTGCACAAAATGGGCAAAGTCGCGGAAGCGGTAAAAGTCCCGCAACCCCTCCGCGTCCTGGGCGGGCAGGCCGACGTCGTTGCGCCGGGCCAGTTGGAGCAGGGTGGTCGGGCGGATGGAACCTTCCAGGTGAACATGCAGCTCGGCCTTGGGCATCCGCCGGGCGAATTCGTGTAGGTCCATGGGCGGGTTCATCCTTGCTCCTCAACCAGCATCCGACGCAGCACCTTGCCCACGAAGGACTTGGGCAGCTCCTGGCGGAACTCGATATCCCACGGCACGGCGTATTCCTCCAGGCGGCGGCGACAGAGGTCGAGCAACTCGTCTTTGGAGAGATCGGTGCCGGGGCGAGGCACCACGAAGGCTTTGACCCTCTGCCTGCCCTCTTCACAGGCCACGCCTACCACGGCGACTTCCATGACCTTGCTGTTCTCATACAGCACCTCCTCCACGTCTCGTGGATACACGCTGTAGTCACCGGCCATAATGGTGTCCCGCTTGCGGCTGATGATCTGGAAATACCCGTCGGCGTCCATGGCCGCCACGTCGCCTGTGTAGAGCCAACCATCTTTCAGCACAGATTCCGGGTCCGCTTCATCTTCCCCTTGCGCCCAATAGCCCTGCATGACCTGGGGGCCTTTGACCAGCAGCTCCCCAATCTGCCCAGGAGGGAGATCCTCTCCGGTCACCAGGTCCACGATCCTGGCGTCGGTGTTGGGGATGGGGATGCCGATAGAGCCGACCTTGCGCAGACCTTCGAGGGGATTGGCGTGGGTCACGGGCGAAGCCTCCGTCAAGCCATATCCCTCGACCAAACGCCCTCGCGTGAGTTTCTCAAATGCCTCTTGTACCTCGACGGGCAGGGGCGCCGCGCCGCTGATGCAGGCCTTGATGGACGACAGGCCGTAGGAGCGCACGTTAGGTGCCTGGTTGATGGCCATGTAGATCGAGGGGACGCCGGGGAAGATGGTCGGTTTGAACTGCTTGATGTGCTGGAGCACCTGCTTCATCTCGAAGACCGGCAGCAGCACGATGGTCGCTCCCATGGCGATGGGGATGTTCATGGCCGTGGTCATGCCATAGCTGTGGGTCAGCGGGAGCACCGCGAGAAAGGTCTCCTGACCGTAGCGCAGGTCGGGAATCCAGTGGCGGGTCTGGAGGGCGTTGGCCACCAGGTTGGCGTGGGTCAGGCGGACGCCCTTGGGCTCGTCGGTGGTTCCGCTGGTGTAGAGGATGGCGGCCAGGTGCTCGCTAGAGACCTTGATGTCGGGCGGTGTCCGGGCCGCGTCCATCATCAGTCGCCGCATCAGATGTCCCCCGTAGCTTTCATCGGCCTTCTCCTGCGGGGCGAGACCGGCTGCTTCCCAGCGAGCCAGGAGTTCCTTGTAGACCTGGGCGTGCCAACGTTGTTGGCCTACGGCTTCACGGACGTCGGCGAAGACGAGGGTGAGGGGGGCGTGCGCTTGCACAGCCCTCGCCAGTCCACCAAACTCCCTCAGCGTGACCAATACTTTAGCGCCGGTCTGCCGGATTTGCTCAATGATGGCCGGCCCATCGGCGTCGGGATTGGGCAGCACCACCACGCCGCCGATCTTGAGCGTGGCGTAGTAGGCCACAATCATCTGCGGCATGTTGGGCAGCACCAGCATGACGCGCTCCCCCGGCGCAATGCCCAGGCCGTGCAGCGCGTGGGCAAACTGATTGGCGTGCCATTCGAGCTGTTGGTAGGTCAGCTTAGAGCCATAGAACACAGTCGCCGTCCGTTTCGGCACGTTATCCGCTGCTGCTTCCAGGAACTTGTAGAGCGGCTGGCGTGGGATAGGGACGGTGTGGGGGGTGTGTTGACCGTAGCTTTTGAGCCAGGGACGATGCGGCAGGGCCGCGCGGGCGGTTTGCTCGCGCCAGGAGATGCGGCGGCCATCTTCCTCCTGGCTGACAAAACGCTCAATGGCGCGGTTGACTGCCGGGTGGCGCTCAAGCTGGACTTTGTGCTTGGACGCGCCAATGTCAATCACTTCCGCCCCCGGCACCATCTTGCTCACCTCGTCGAAAACGCGACGGGGAAAGTATCTGTCCCGTTCGCCGGTGATGATGAGGGTGGGCGTGCGGATATTCCGCAGCAGAGGCCAGCCCTGCCATTTGCGCATGTTGTTCAGCATCATCCGCTTCATGACGTGGATTTCGGCGTTCCAGCGAGGGCGATATTTCCACCACGGTCGGAAAGCCGCCGCCGGAACCCGCGAGAGCCAGGATGCCGCACGAGGAAGCGGATACTCGCCTGCCGTCGAGATCAGGATCAGCTTCTCCAGGCGCTCCGGGTGGGCGTTGGCGTATTCGACGCAGATAGAGCCGCCGAAGGAATGACCGGCCAGGATGAACCTCTCCGGCAGGTTGAGCGTGTCCGCGATGGTGTTGATGTCGTCCACCAGTTCTGGCATGGTGTAGGCAGTGAAAGGAGCGTCGCTCTGGCCGTGACCGCGCAGATCGGGTGCGACGACGCGATAGCCGCGTGCGAAATGGTTGATCTGGTATTCCCACGTTTCGGCGCAGCCGGCATAGCCGTGCACGAATATGATGGCCTTTTCGGCCCCTTCCGGCCAGATATCCACCACACTCAGCGACACGTCGGCCAGGCCGCGGATGGGCACGTCCACCCGATAGAGGCTGAAATCCAACTGGATGTCCCGCTGCTTGAGGCCGCGCAGTTTTCTTTTCATGGCACTTCGTCCTTTCTACTCGCCTGTCATTGCGAGTCTTCCACCCTCACCCTAACCCTCTCCCTCGTAGGGAGCGGGAACTTGCTCCCTCGCTCCTTTGGGGAGAGGGCCGGGGTGAGGGGAGGTCAATTCCAGCAGTTCCGACAGAGTGACGACGCGGAAGCCCCGGCGATGGAGCTCTGGCAGGATAGTGGCCAGAGCCGAGGCCGTGCGTTCGCCCCGCGCTCCGTAGTCGTGTAGGACGATGATGGAGCCAGGCCGGACGTTCCGCAAAACGTAGCGCGATGCGAACCACGCCGATGGAATCTGTGGATCGAAGGGATAGACAGAGCCGAGGGCGCACCGGTAGCCATGCTGGTGGATAATCGAGAGCATCTCCGCGTTGTACCAACCTGACCCTGGCCGCAACCAGCGAACGTCCGAGAAACGCGAGAGCACATCGTGGGCCTCCAGCAGTTGTCGCTCAAATTCGGAGGGAGACATCAGGATACTGCGTCCATCGGTCGTGAGGTGGTTGGCGAGCTCGTGGCCCTCTTCCACAGTGCGGAGGACAAGCTCTTCGCTCCCAGGTATGTGACTGGTGATCAGGAAGAAAGTTGCGTGCGCGTCGTGTTGCCTGAGCACATCCAGGATACTGGGAGTCCCGGCAGGGTCTGGCCCGTCGTCAATGGTGAGAGCCACCACAGGTTCCTGGATGTCAACCAGATACACCACTTCGGGGGAGTGCCTGGCGAGCAGTGAGACGACCCAACCAGGCTGGAACACCCATATTGCCCCCATGACCAGAATGGGCGAAATGATAGCCGAACCGATTTGGAGCTTTTTTCGTGATGCCATCGGCAAGATTTGGATACCCGCGCACTGTTGCTTAGTTTGAATAATAGCAGGTCGGGCCCGCTTGACGAGGCGTCAATCCGCCAGTGTCCCCTTAAGGCTCAAAGGCCCGTCCCCGGGCCGCCCCGGGGCCTGTCCTGAGCCTGCCGAAGGGACGGGCCTCAGAGCCTAAATTGACGCAAATGGACATCAACCCGACCAGTGCTGTAACTCGATGACGTTTCCCTCTGGATCGGTCACGTAAGCGAACGTGATCTGTCCCGCGCCGGCGATTTCCACAGACACGAGATCACCAACGATTCCCCCACCGGCCGCCACCACCGCATCGCGGGCTGCTGCCACGTCATCCACCGCGAAGGCGACATGGGCGAACCCTGGTCGGTTGGCTGCTGGTTTCGACGGATCCGCCTGGCAATCATACTGGAAGATCTCCAGCGTCGGGCCATTGCCCCCATGCCCTGGCAGCCGAAGATGCATGCCTCGGATGCGGGCCTGGGGCACACCGGTGGCAGCCTCCAGCCATTCCCCGGACAGATCCCGTTCCGGGAGCAGCGGGACGCATCCAAACACGCGCTCATAGAAAGTGGCCAGCCTCTTCCAATCTGCGGCAACCAAATTGGTGTGGGCGTATTTAGCGCGAATGGTCATGAGTCACCTCTATCATCTCCCTGGCCGCTCTCCTCGCCTCCTCGTAGACCTCCTTGAGGGGGATGCCAAGCTGCGAGGCTATCCGCCGGCAATCCTCATATTCAGGTGAGATGTTTTTGACGACCTCGCCGAGTTTGCCTACCTTGATGACTACCTGGCCGTATTTCGTGTCAACGATCACGCTCTCCCTGCCCAGCTTCTTCCTGCTGGCCGCGTAAAACCTCACCCCCAGGGTAGTTGTCTCCTCGAATAAGGCGTCGAGCACTCTGGCCAGGTCGTTTTCCCTCACCAGGGCACTCAGCTTTACGGCTGGCCTGTTCTTCTTCATCTGGATGGGGGTGATGAAGACGTCCAGCGCTCCCTTTTCAAACAGCCTCTCCATCACGTGCTCGTAGAGCTCCGGATTCATGTTGTCTATGTTGGTCTCCACCACCGTGATCACGTCTTCCTCTCCTGACCTGGCGGCGTCGCCTATGGAGATCCGCAGCAGGTTGGGGATGGGAAGGTCCCTGTGTCCAGCCCCATAGCCTATCGTCTCCAGCGTCATCAAGGGTGCTTGGCCGAACCCTTTGGCCAGGGTGGTGATGATGGCCGCACCCGTGGGGGTGGTGAGCTCGGCCTGGATGTCCCTGCCGTAGGTGGGCACCCCTTTCACCAGTTCCAGGGTGGCAGGGGCGGGCACCGGCAATTTGCCGTGAGCGCATTGCACAAAGCCCGTTCCGAGATGCAGGGGAGAGACGTAGACTTCCTCGATGCCCAGGAGCTCGAGGCCCACCACCGAGCCTACGACGTCAACGATAGCGTCGAGACCGCCTACCTCGTGGAAATGGATGTGCTCCATGTCCGCTCCATGCACCCTGGCCTCTGCCTCAGCCAATCCGGCAAAGATCTTCCCGCAGGTCTCTTTGATCTTCCCCGACAAGGCGCTTCGCTCCACGATGTCCAGGATATCCCCCAGGTGTCTTTCTATCCCTTCTTCCTGGGTTTTCACGTCCACCAACGTGCCAGCAATCTGACCCTTGAGCACCCTCCTGGACTCGATCTCGTAACCAGAGACCTTCAGCCCTGCCAGGGTCTCTTTGAGAGCCTCAATCTCCAGTCCGGCATCGAGGAGAGCACCTAAAATCATGTTGCCGCTGATGCCGGAGAAGCAATCGAAATAAGCGATTTTCATTTTCCTCCCTCTTCCGCAGACTTCAGGGCATCGGCTACTCTCCGCGCTATCAGGGCAGCGAAGGCCCCGGCCCCGAAGCCATTATTGATATTGACTACACAAAGCCCCGGCGAACAGGACTGGAGCATCGTAGTCAGCGCCCCTATGCCCCCCGCCCCGAAACCGTACCCCACCGAGCTCGGCACACCAATGACCGGGACGTCAACCAGGCTGGCGATCACCGATGGCAGCGCGCCTTCCATCCCCGCCACCACCACGATGGCGTCTACGCCTTCCTCAATCATGGTTTTAAGGGGTTTTATGTGTCTGTGAAAGCCGGCAATTCCTACGTCGTAGGCGGTCAGGGTGTCGCATCCCATCTCCTCGGCGATGACCCGGGCCTCCTCCGCCACCACGACGTCGGATGTGCCAGCGGTCATGACGCCGATCTTTCGGGCCAACCTGGGAGGATGAAACCCTCGCCTGCGGGCCACGACGAGCCTGGCTTTCTCGTTCACTCGAAGCTCGCATTTGTCGGAGATGGTTTCTTTCAGGGCCGCTATCTGTTCCTCAGAGACCCTGCTGATGATGGCCCGACCCTCGCGCTCTAGCAAGGCGGAGGCGATTTCCACCACTTTGACAGGGGGCTTGTCTTCGCCCCAGATCACCTCGGGGATGCCCGCTCGGATCCCTCTGCGGATGTCCAGGGCCGCGTCCTCGATCTCCTCCAGCGTGCTGATCCGCAAGAGCTTCTCCGCTTCCCCGACGGATAGCTCCCCCCGCAGCAACTTCTCCAGGATTTCCCTCATCTTTCCCTCCTGAGCGACTCGTCCATGCTGCCCGTGCGGTAGCCTTGCAGATCGAGGGTCACGTAGGCATAGCCCAGCCCCTTGAGCCGGTCAACGATTTCCGAAGCCATTTCAGACAGGAGGCGCACCATGTCCTCTCTGGGAATCTCTATCCTGGCCAGGGAATCGTGGCTTCTCACTCGCAGTTGCCGGAGGCCCAGGGAGCGCAGGAATTCTTCGGCTTCCTCCACCCGTGTCAGCTTTTCGGGGGTGAGTTGTTCCCCGTAGGGGAAGCGGGTGGCCAGGCAAGGCTGGGCGGGCTTGTCCCAGGTCGGGAGGCCCATCTCGCGGGAGAGAGCACGAATGTCGGCCTTGGTGAGCCCTGCCTCGGCCAGAGGGCTCCTCACGCCGAGCTCCCTCAGGGCCTTGAGGCCGGGACGATGCTCGCCCAGGTCGTCGTGGTTGGAGCCATCGGCCACCTCGAAGCCGTAATCGTCGGCCATCTCCCGAAGTCTGCGGAAGAGCGCCTGCTTGCAGACATAACACCGGTCGGGTGGATTGGAGTAGAAGCGCGGGTCGTCCATCACGTCTGTCTCGACGAAGAGGTGCCTGGCTCCCAACTGGTGCGCCATCTCCTCTGCGGCGGTTAGCTCCGAGGAGGGAATGATCGGCAACCTCCCGGTAGCAGCCAGCACCTTCTCCCCGAGCACGTCCAGCGCCACCTTCAGCAAAAAGGTGCTGTCAGCGCCGCCCGAATAGGCAACGAGAACTCCCTCCATCCCGGCCAGAATGTCTTTAAGCTGTTGCAATTTGGCGTTGAGATCGCTCATTCTAAGCTTCGGCCCGATCGGGGTAGCGCTGCTGCACCCACCTGATCCCCAGCCACCCAACGATACCCCACAGGGCGACGATGGCTTCTACGGCCCAGATCTTCGCCAGGGTCTCCAGTCCCCAAAACTGTGCAACGGCAGCCACGACGTCTATGCCAGTCTTGTAGATTAGGGCTAGCCAGAACCACCTGGGCTTCCGTTGGGCGATGGCGTAAAAGATCAACACGTTGGATAGAATATGGACGAGCACGGTGAAGAAACGCTCCGCAATAGGTGCCAGGCCATACAGAACGTTGTTCAGAAGGGATACCTGCTCCAACGCTTCCAGCGGGAACATGCCGGGAGCGACCAGGGCGGCCAGCACGGTTGCCAAAGAGCTCACTCCCAACAAAAGCGCTTCCACCGCGCCGAAGCCGATGCCGAAGGCCAGAGCGCGGTTCCACGATACCCGGCCCAGCCGTGTGTAACGCATCACCAACCAGACGATGGCCACCTCAAAGATGCCGGTGAGCGCACCAACGTACAGGTAGAAGAATGGCGCGGCGATGACCTCGGGCAGTGCATCGTAGAGACCGTTGTAGACGGAGGGATTGATGGGGATGGCCCAGGCGGACTTGAGTGCCACCGTCACCACCCACGCCAGAGCGCCCAGTCCCAGGTAGCCCCAACCCAACCTGCGTAGGGCAGCGTAGATCACACAGCCTACCGCCACTGCGATCATACCCAGGCCGCCCAACAAAGCCAGCGGTGAAACAGTGGCGATTTCGATCTCGCCGGGCTTCCACTGGAGCGAATACGATGCCTGTACTGCCCCATCCCATGCCAGCCCCAGTTGATACTCACCTGATTCGGGTGGCCTGACGACGGTGTTCACCGTGAACAGCCCCAGAGAGACAACTGGCTCCTCCCAGACAGCCTGGCCATCGGAGTTCAGTAATTGCACACGCACACTGCCTGTGGCGAGGATGCCCCGGAAGTCCACACCGATGGGATCCCTCGCCTGCTCAACCTGCACCGTGAACGGCATAGACGTGCCCGCATCTGCTTCATTAAGGGTAGCGCCTGTAATGCTGGCGCCTTCCATTAAGCGGGGCGTCTCCCCGGCAGAGCTACACCCGGCAAGGACCAAAACCAAAGCTCCCAGGAAGATGAACCTGATCCATTTTTCCATTGTGGTGTCCTCTTTCTTGAATTGCTTTTCCACCCAGGCACTCCGCCACTTCGTCTTCGGCGGCTTCCCATCGTGCTCCAACGTGCGGCAATGGCTCGACCCAGCCGTCTATATCGCTGAGCCCCGTGGCTATATCTTCCGCATCATTGACCTGAGATTGCCGATGTTGCGGACTTTGCCCAGGCCCACTGGATCAGAAACCCTGCCTGATCAAACAGCAGCCCTTGTTCTCAAAACTCACATGACCACGCAGGTGAGGGTGTAGTCAACGCCGTCTATCAGTTGGATCTCGTTGATGACCAGATCCCCCAACGCGGTGGTGTCTGGCGCCTCGACGAGGGCGATCACGTCGTAGGGCCCCGTAACGTTGTGGACGCTCTCGACTCCTTCGGTAGCTGACAGGGCCTGGAAAACCTCCTCGCCCATGCCAACCTCCACGGTTAGCAAAATGTAGGCTTTGACACTCATCAGTTCTCTCCTTTCTTTGAGTTATAGAATATCCGCCATGGAGATACCACGCTCCTCGGCGCGTTGAACCATCCACTCGTTTCTGTCGGCCGGTGGCAGAGGAACCTCACCCTCTGGTCGGCGCTCCAGATACAGCGCGTCGCTGGGGCAGACCGTGGCGCACAGGCCGCAGCCCACGCAACGGGAGTAATCCACCACGCAGATGTCCTCAGGCATGGAGAGGGATCCGAACTGGCAGTGCTCCAGGCAGTCGCCACAGCCGATGCACAGCTCGTCGTCCACCACGACGTGGAAGTCGGAGCGCACGGCGGTGGTGGGGACGCCGAACTCGGCCACGGTACGCAGCAACCCGCAGCAGCAGGTGCAGCAGTTGCAGATGTAGTAATGCCCGTCGCGGTAGTTGCCGGTGGTGTGCACCAGCCCGGCCTCCTCGGTCTCGTGCAGGATCTTTAGCGCCTCCTCTTTGGTGATGGCACGGTCTACTTTGCTGCGGTCGAAAGCGCCCTCAATGGGGGCGAAGACCAGGCAGCTCTCGATGGGTCGGTCACATCCCTTCCCGACCAGCTTTTGCTGGACGCGGCAGAGGCAGTCACGCACGCCCCACGACTTGGCGTCTTCCAACAACTCGGTGGCCCGCTCATAAGGGAAAACCTCCACGTCGAAGGGGATCGCCTCCCCGACAGGGATCACGCGGTGAATGGCAGGCTCGGCGCTCAAGAGAACGCCTCCCCGCGTCTCGTGGAGGTACTGCTCGAACAGCTCCGCCAGTTCCGCATCTATACGGGGCAACTGTTCCTCGTAGATGCCGACGGCGAAAGGCATCAGCCCGAAGAGAAGTTGGCCTTTGCCCTTCTTGAGGCGGATCAGCCCTTTGCGCACCATCTCCTTGAGCGCGCGATAGGCCGTGTCGGCGTCCACATCCACACGGGCGGCGATGTCAGCAGCCGGCTCGTGGGTCAGGCGCATCGCACTGGCCAGCGCCGCCTCCTCTGGGGTGAACATCTTGGCCAGCAGCCGCAGTTCCACGCCACTTTCGGTGGCAGAGAAGCCATTGGGGATGGCGTCCAGCCGCTGGGCTAATCTACGGTAAACGTCTTCGGTCATTGCTCGGTCTCCTTTGTTTGTTTCGTCGCAGGTGCAGTATCCACCTCGAGACTGATCATGTGAAAGCCAGTGCCGCCGGTGATGCGGAGGTTACCGCTGCCGCACTGGCAACCTCGGGCCAGGGCCTGCACCATGATCGTCCGGGGTGGTTCATCCATCCAATCGCTCAGGTCAGCTTGCCGGCCGCAGTCCATGCACGTCATCTCAAGAGGCGCAGTCTCAAAGCGCAGCCGCGCCCCCTCGGCCAGGGTGTCTTTGCTGAGATATTCGAAATAGAACTCGACCGATTCGGGGACAATGCCCGATAACCTGCCCAGTCGCAAGTGAATGTCAGTGATGCGTTGGCCCTTGGCGTGCTCCAGGGCCAGGTCCAGCATCGCCTGGGTCACGGACATTTCGTGCATCAGAGCTCTCGCTTTTCGGCCAGTTTCTCCCGTATCCAATCCACCCATCCGTCGAGGCCCTGACCCGTGAGGGCAGAGACCTCAAACACCGCCAGGTCTGGGTTGATCTGGAGAGCGTTCTGGCGCAACACGGACACCTGGGCTGGAAGATAAGGCTCCAGGTCTATCTTGTTGATGACCACCGCCTGGGCGGTGACAAAGGCCATCGGATACTTGAGCGGCTTGTCGTCGCCCTCGGTCAGGCTGGCCACCACGATCTTGGCGTCCTCGCCCAGGTCCCAGCCGGTGGGGCACAGCAGGTTGCCGACGTTCTCGATGATGACCACGTCGGCGTCTTCCACTTCGAGCTGCTCCAGAGCCGCCTGGATCATGCGCGCCTCCAGGTGGCATCCGCCATCGGTGTTGATCTGCACCACCGGCACCCCGGCGGCGCCGATGCGCTCGGCGTCCAGACTGGTGGTGGGATCGCCCTCGATGACCGACAGGCTCAGCTCACCGTGCAGCTCTTCGATGGTGCGCTCCAGCAGCGTGGTCTTGCCAGCTCCCGGCGAGGCGATGACGTTCAGCACCAACACGTCCTGCCGGCTGAATTTCTCCCGCAGGGCGTGGGCCAGCAAAGCATTGGCTTCGGTGACACTTTTTAGTACGGGGATTTTGACCATTTACACCTCGATTTTCGATTCAGAAATCGGTGATCCTTTTTATGTGACGTCAACCAGCGAAGATAGCCGGCTGATGGATTCTTCTACGAACTGGTCATTGACGATGGTGATCTTGATGGCCTGCTCAGGGCAGACATCCACACAACGGCCGCAACCTCGACATTCGTCGCTTCTGACTGCCCGACCGTTGACCAGACGGATGGCGTCGACGAAGCACACGCCCTCGGCACAAGCTCCGCAGCCCACGCATTGATCGGTCGTGGTCACCCTCACGCCGGGCATTCTGGTGGTCTTAGCGCCGATCTGAGGAGCAATGTGAGGCAGCACACGCCAGAGACAACAGCAAGGACAGCAGTGGCAAACCGTCAACAGCTTGTCGCCTGGGCCGATGCCGAGCCATACCGTATCGAGCTTATTGCGGCCAATCAGGTGAACCAGGCCCGCCTCCCGGCAGCGTCTCACGTGCTCCAGCGCTTCCGCTTTCGTCACCCGGCGTCCCAGCTTGGGATTGATCCCCAGCACCGCCTCCCCCAGAAAGAGACAGCCCAACTCAATGGGATAATCCTTGCATCCCATGGAATCGCGGCAGATGCAAAAATCCATGATCCAGTGATAGGCGGCTTTCTCGATGAAATGCTCCACTACCTGGGATGGCAGCACCACCTCGCCTGGATTATCGAGGGCCTGGTTGACTGGAATCACCCGATCCTGGGGCAGATAGATGATGTCATCCCCCTCAAAGAGCAGGCGATCCGTGATTTTAGCGACGATGGGTACCCGCGTCAGCTTGGCCAGCAAGAAACGATACGGGAACAATCTTTGTGCGAGTTTCACGAACCATAGGGGTTGACTCATTAGCGGTGGGGCCTTTGGATCACGAAGTCCGCGGAATGCTGCGAAAGGCACGAAACCCTTTCGCGCTTTTTGTGTGATTCGTGATCCAAACACTCACCCCAACTCCTCCAACGACCGTCGTATCTCCTTCAACTCCTTGTACGTGATGCCCCACAACTCCGTTGGCGCATCCCTCACCACCTGGCGGATGGCCTGAGCTAGATTTTCGGCGAGTGTGAAGTTAGCACTCATGGATGTCTCCTTCACGAAGGGAAATCGCGTTCGATTAAGTTGGTCATTGGCTCTCCTATCCACTTGCTTCCAAGGCGGGCGCCAAGGCAACGGAAAGGATCTTGAGCCCTCTGGCAATGGCCTCCTCCTCGTTCTCACAAGCGCCGCTCTCCAGAAGATTCTCCAGAATCTGGCGTATCTCAGAGCGCAGGAGAACGTTGCGAGCGATGCGCCTGGCCCGTTCCTCTATCAGCGCCTCCGATAAAGAAGCTACATCCCTATCTATGTCTTCTGCTGACAACAACGCTGCCTGTGGTTCGTGCGGAGCGATTCGCTTCATCTCCATGACCTCTCTCCAACTCCCTCGGCTCAACCTCCAGACCCTCCAGCAGCTTGGCCTCCCCGGCCCATTCCACGTATTCCAGATCTCCACCCTCCAGGTCTTCGGCTGCCATTTCCTGCAAGAAACGAGCTGTGTCCACGCCATAACGTTGCTCGAACTGGGCCAGGCGGCGCTGCGTACGCTCAATCATTGATTTCTTCCTCCTCTTCAAAGCCGAATCAACTTCTCCAGCCACCCAACTTCCTCGTGTCTCCTTCTCCAGAACAAATCCTCCCAGAAGTAGTGAACAGCCAGCATCCGATAGCCGCCGAACCGTTCGTTGAACAGGGCCAGAAGTCTGTCCACGGAGACGGGTTCATCTGGGTCTGTGTCGAAGAACAGCCTGGAGTAGATCTTCTGCTCCCACGGGGAGATGTGGTCGAATTCGTCCAGGTGATGAAACACGTCACCGAGAATGTAGCCCACGGAAGCAGGGCCGATGCCATAGAGCCCCAGCAGGGCTTCCCGCTGCTCGTCTCTGGATTTGCACCTCAGCTCAAACTCGTCTATTTCGCTGCTGACAAAAGCCTCGGTCACTCTCTTGATGGATTTGGCTCGATAACCGACTTTCAGTTGTCTGAGCTCTTGTTCAGTTGCTCGATCAATCACCTCTGGCTCCCAGAAACAATAGAGCTTTTTGCCATCGTAGGCAAGCAGGGCCCCGTAGCTTTCAAGCAAAGCCTGCATCATGTTCACCGAACGCCGCACGGTGGCGTTTTGCAGGACGATGGCGATGATCAGGTACTCGTACAGCGAGCTGTAGCTGGCAGGTCGCATCCCGCGCCATCTGTCAATGACTGGGCCCAACTGGGGATCGTCTCCGAATCTTCGGTTGAAGTCGGCCAGGTCCAGGTACAGATTGCAGCGATAGCTGATCTCATCGGTGAGACCATCCAGGAAATCCTGGCCTAGTTCGTCCCTCGACCAGACCGAAAGCGAGATTGCAGGCTGATCCACTGTCCCTCGGTTCTCAAACTTCAGTCCCAGAGGCACGTTTCGCCAGAGCATGGTCTGCCAACGAATGCCCGTCTCCCACTCGTTATCCGCCGATGGAAAGTGGTCGGGTTTGTGTATCGTGGCGTCGAAGTTGAAGGGAGCTTTGGGAAGAAGCTCTACAGTCCGCTTGGTCTCTAGCACCAGAGGGTTGCTCATGGGCATCTCCTGTTTGGAACGCGGCAACGGATAAAAAGCAGATAAGCGGACGGGCAGTCTCTTATCCGTTTATCCGCTATCCATCCGCTGCGCTCATCCCCCCCTATGATACCACAAGTCCGCGCCGCCGTCAATGTCGCGGGCGCAAAAAGGCCAACGGCTTCGCCATCAAGGGAGTTCGCAGATGTAGGGCCGGCCCTCGCCGAGTACCTCGTGGACGATCGGCATCCACTCGCTGATGAGGATGCTCTGTGGGCACAGCTCTTCGCACTCGCGACACTGGATGCATGCACTACAGGGAATAGGGCAAAGCTCCTGATACTTCTCCCGTACCTGATCGAACAACGCCAGTTCCTCCGCCGTGAGCGTGTTGACGCCCGATGCATCGGCGCTGGCAACGTTCTCCTCAACCTGCTCCATCGCGCTCATGCCGCTGAGCACCACCGACACCTCCGGCTGGTTCCAGAGCCATTGCAGCGCCCAATCGGCCGGCGTGCGTTTCCCGGCAGAGGTGTCCCAGAAATGAAGATGGTATCCACGCCACGGTGCGGGTAGGCGCCATGACATCCTGTGCCCATGAGGGTGGCATAAAAGGTGTCTATGCCTGCCGAGATATAGACACCGTCAATTTCGATGGTCCCTACCGGCTGGGACGAGTCTACATGGAGGGCCAGAACGGCATCCACTCCCTCCATGGCCCCATCTTCGATCATGCGTGCCGCTCCGCTTTTGCCCTCCTCGTCCGCCACCTCCTCGGCTGGCTGGAAGAGGAAGCGTACCTGGCCTGGCAGTTCCTCCTCATGCAACAGCGCGGCGACGCCGAGGAGGATAGCGGTGTGGGCGTCGTGGCCACAGGCGTGCATCACACCCGGCACCTGGGAGGCATAAGGCACATCGTTGGCCTCCTGGATGGGCAGCGCGTCCATGTCGGCGCGGAGGGCCACCACCAGCTTACCTTCTCCCAGAAAGCCGACGACTCCTGTCTTGCCTACCTGCGTTTTCACTTTCACACCCAGCGACCGCAAGGTCTCGGCCACCAACTCAGCGGTCTTGAACTCCTGGAAGCCCAACTCAGGGTGCTGGTGAATGGTCCTTCTCCAACGGGTCAGATCTGCTTGCAATGCTTTGGCACGTTCTAACAACAGACTGTTCCTCCTTGATTCTTGTTCACTCATCGTCCCCCCGGAAGGTGTAGCCGATATCGGGGGCAGTGAGAATGTATTGCGGATTGCGAGGGTCCACTTCGACCTTGGCTCGCAGACGACTGATCAGGCCGCGCACCAGATCCCGGTCGCCCTCTCCGCTGTAGCCCCAAACGCGCTCCACAATGGCGTCCGTTGGAAGCACCTGGTCTCGGTGGATCATCAGCGTATAGAGGAGGCGAAATTCCAGATGGGTCAACCGCCGCGGTGATTGACCCTCAAGCTGGATCATGCGGGTTGCCGGGTCCAGCGTCAGACCACTTAGATTCAGAGTAGGCAGGCTGAAAAGGGGCACGCTACCGGTGCGGCGCAGCAAGGCACGCACCTGGGCGATCAGCAGGCGGACACTGAAGGGACGGGTGACCACCAGGTCAGCACCATTCTCGAGGAGAGCACAGTGCTCGCGCTCTTCAATGGGCTCAACAACCAGTGCCAATGCTGCTTCGGTCTCTGTGCGTACGCGCCGCACCTGGGCAAGGGGATCACTAGGGCGGAGGGCCACCAGGATGATGTCCGCCGGCCGCTCGGCCCAGCTCTGCATAGCTCGCTCCAGGTCAGTGCTGGAGGTCACAGCCAGCCCGGCGCGCTGCAAAACCAACGAGAGGACTGCGGCTTCATCGGGGTCTTCGGCAATAAGCAAAGCATACATGGGCAGGAAACCGACTCGCAAGCGGGGATAGTAAGGATAGTATAGCAGCTTATGGCTTATTTGCCAAATCAGGGGAAGATGAATTAGGTGATCAGCACGCGCTCCTGCTCATGATGGTGAAGCTTGGGTAAAAAGAAGGCTCCATATCCAATGGGTTTGCCAAAGACGATGAGATCATCGCCAGGGGCATAGAAGTCGTGGACCACTGCTTCGTAGCGGTAGCCACAGGATTCATACAAACGACGGGCTGGGGCATAGGCGGGTGTCCCTGATGTCTCTACGATGAGCATCCGGCCTCCTCGGGCATACACCTCGTCTTCAACTCGCGCCAGCAGGGCATGTCCGATACCTTGTCCCCGCATCTGCGGGTCTACGGCGATCCAGTACAGGTCGAAGGTCCCCTCAGTCAGCGGATGGGGCCCGAAGCAGGCGTAGCTCAGCAGACACTCCCCATTTCTATAGACTAGAAAGACGTAGCCACTGGCTTCGCTCTGCAACGATCCGCTACGAGGGGAAAGAAGTTGCCATCCAGGTGCTGGTGGTTAAGAGTTGCACCAAGGTGAAACTGGATAGAGAGCAAAGAGAAACCTACTTGGCTCGACTGACCAACCACCTGGAGAAGATTCGGGGCATGCTGAATACCCATCGCTACAAGCGGCGGGACTATGCCTGGACACAGATCGAGAGAGCACGTCGTGGCAACCCGGCCAAGAAACTCGTAGACATAGAGCTGAGTGGCGAAGGCTGAGGCTGGCGTTTTTGTGTGCAAAACAGCCACGCTCTCCCTTGTTATGTGAATCATCCTTTTCCTGATGCTTGAGTTATCCTTTTCCTGAGAAAGAAATCAGGATTTTCCCAATAGACGTTTGGCCCTCCGGTATGATATAATGTATATGGGGAGATGGTCGCCGATCTCTACTACGAGGATGCGTCCCGATCTCACTGCCATGCCGAAGACACCAATCCCCCACAGAGATCTTTATTTGCAGGCAGAGCTTCATCAGGGCAAGGAGCCGTTGAATCGGCAGAGAGGGAAAGGAGAACTTCAGATGGAAAGGCAAACGTTGAATTCAGGTGTTGGTAGAGCAGACCGTCTCCTCAAGCCAGGATACCTGGCCACGTTGGCTTGCTTGATGGTCGTGGGTCTGTGGCTGTCAGGGTCCGTCGTGTCAACGAGTGCTGCCCTATTGCTGGCGCTCGAGGCCACGATGCGATTGGACCCCAGCAGTCAAACGGTGGAATTGAACGAGCACTTCACCGCCGCTGTGATGGTAGACGAGTGCGCCAATCTGGGCGCCTTCGAGTTCCACCTGTTCTACAGCCCTACTATCGTCACGGTGGACGACGTGACACTGAGTTCCTTCCTGGGAAGCACCGGGCGTTCAGTTGGCCCTCTTGACCCCCAAATAGACAACGAAGCGGGGAAGGTCGTTTTCGGGGCGTGGAGCATGGGGAATGAGCTGGGGCCCGACGGGACTGGGGGGCTAGCCATCATCAGTCTCACAGCTCAAGGCGAGGGGGAAAGCCCTCTCGATTTCCAGAAGGTCCTGGTGATAGGCTCGTACGGTTACACCCAAACAGTTACCGTCGAGGATGGCCTGGTGGTAGTGGAGCCACCGCCGACCCCGACCTCCACCCCCACTCCCACCCGG
>CAZQDO010000031.1:0-10200 GCA_964592085.1 uncultured Anaerolineae bacterium
GAGCAGGGCCTATACCACTAGCTTTATCCCTCAAGTGTCTAACAAGACTCAAGAGTGATTCATAAGTATGGCCATCAATCGCCTCTTCAAATATACTGCGGCACGGGTCGCAGATTCGGCCCGACCTCATTGAGAGCTTGATATCTTCTTTTTGGAGTTTCTTGTCGAAGAAACAGTCGCGAGTCTCTTTGTGACTTCTGATCTCTGGGCAGACGAAGCTCATCGTGTAGCGGATAAAGTAATAACTAAGGAACACTGAGAGAGGAGGTGGCGCGAAGATGGCCTGCCAGTCCTTAGTTGTGACGACTGCAAGGCCTTCCTTTGCTTGATGCGACCCGAATAGGTTTCCGAGTTTCTCTGAGGACAGCGATCCATGGACGAGCGCAATGATAAAGGGATGAAATCCTTTGCAGGCGCGTCGGTATTCTCTGAGGCGATCCCAGAGGTAATTTGTTTCGTAGACCTCACGGGCAAAAGGAGCTGCCCACAGTTTATGCCGGTCTGGAGGCAGGACGAAGATGAAATCCTCTTGGAGCGAGTTGAGTTCTGCGATGACCTCGTGATGCATGTCGAAAGAAGGTTGACCGAAGTTCAGTATTTCGATTGGGTAGGCAGGCATTTGTTGGCCTCCTTTCCGATGTCACTTACGTACTTAGGCTCCGCATCCAATACGTTATCAAATGCCAACACTAACGCTCATCAATGCAGGCGGTTTCAAGGCGAATCCGCTCTCAACCGCTCTTGACCTTCCGCTGCAACTCGTACAGCCTATTGAGTGCCTCCAGCGGGGTCATGGATTCCACATCCAGCTTCTTCAGCTCCTCGATGATGGGACTGGTTTCAGGGAAGAGGGCGAGTTGACGGACTTCGGCGATGCGGCGGGGTCTGATGGGGGATCTCTGGGCATCGCGCTCCAGCTCCTTCAGGATCTCTTCGGCGCGGTGGATGACGGTCCTGGGCAGGCCTGCCAACTGGGCCACGTGGATGCCGTAGCTGCGGTCGGCGCCGCCGGGGACGATTTTGTGCAGGAAGATCACGCTATCGCCCTCCTCGGCCACAGCCACGTTGTAGTTGCACACCCTGGGCAGGAGGCTGGCCAGCCCTGTCAACTCGTGGTAGTGGGTGGCGTAGAGGGTCTTGGCCCTGAGGCGCGGGTGGTTGTGGATGTACTCCACCACCGCCCAGGCAATGGACATGCCATCGTAGGTGCTGGTACCCCGCCCGATCTCGTCCAAAATGAGCAGGCTGCGGTTGGTGGCATGGTGGAGGATGTTGGCCATCTCGATCATCTCCACCATGAAGGTGGACTGGCCAGCCCAGATCTCGTCCTGAGCGCCGATGCGGGTGAAGATGCGGTCCACCAGTCCCATCCGGGCCTCGTCAGCGGGGACGAAGGAGCCTACCTGGGCCATGAGGACGATGAGGGCCACCTGGCGAAGGAAGGTGGATTTGCCGGACATGTTCGGGCCGGTGATAATGAGAATCTCCTCTTCCTGGGAGAGGCGGGTATCGTTGGGGATGAAGGGCTCCTCTCGCCGGGTGAGTTCCACCACCGGGTGGCGGCCAGCGATGATCTCGATCTCGTCCCCATCGGTCAGCACGGGGCGGACGTAGTTGTTGCGGATGGCCACCTCGGCCAGGGCCGCGTAGACGTCCAGGTGGGCCAGGACACGGGCCGTGGAAAGCAGCCGCTCGGCTGCGGCAGCCACCTGATCGCAGACTTCGCGAAAGAGGCGGGCCTCGATGTCCAGGATGCGCTCCTGAGCGTTCAAGATCAGCGATTCGTACTCCTTGAGCTCCGGAGTGATGAAGCGCTCGGCGTTAACCAGGGTTTGCTTGCGGACGTACTCCTCAGGCACGGCATCCAGGTTGGCCTTGGTTACTTCGATGTAGTAGCCGAAGACCTTGTTGTAGCCTACTTTGAGGGACTTGATGCCCGTGCGCTTCCGCTCGGTACGCTCCAGGTTGGCCACCCAGTTCTTAGCATCTCTGGAGGCGGTGGCGACGCTGTCCAACTCTGTCGAGAAGCCGGGCTTGATCACCCCGCCGCTGGCCAGCGTGGCGGGTGGGTCGTCCACGATGGCCTCGGCGATGAGAGAGGCTATTTCCTCACAGGGATCCAATTTAGTGGTCAGGGAATCAGTGATTAGGGAATCAGGGATCCGGGCCGCGTCCCGATCCCCTGATTTCCTAATCCCCTCAAGCTGCGATAGCGCCTCCCGTATTTGCGGCACCTTCTCCAGGCTCTTGCGAATTCCCACCAGGTCCCTCGGTACTGCAATGCGTTGTAACACGCGACTGGATAATCTCTCCAGGTCGGCCAGTTCTTTGAGAAGGGCCATCACCTGCGTTCGGCTCGGTGTGTTCTGGTAGAAAGCTTCGACAGTGTCCAGCCGCTGTTCCAGTTTATCCACGTCCAGCAGCGGTTGGTTGAGCCACTGGCGGAGCAGCCGTCCGCCCATGGCCGTGACGGTGGCGTCCAGCACACCCAGCAGCGATCCCTTGACCGCGCCGGTGCGGATGGTGCGGGTCAGTTCCAGGCTTCGCCGCGTGGATGCGTCGAGGGTCATGAACTCGCTGATGGAATAGGTCCGCAGATCGCTCAGTTGGGCCAGGGCCGCCTTCTGGGTCTCCCGCAGGTACTGGACGATGGCCCCCGCGGCTCGCACGGCCAGAGGCAGCCCTTCGCAGCCGTAACCCGCCAGTGAGGCCACCTCGAAGTGATCGAGGAGGGCCTGGCGGGCGTTGCCCAGCTCGAAGCGCCAGCTATCGTATTTGGAGGTTTGAAGTTGGAGATTGGAGGTTGGAAATTGGAACTCTGCAATATCTTGGATCAGGCACTCTGCTGGTCGCAGTCTCTCCAGTTCCTCCGCCACTGCCTGTTCGATATCGTCACCGGAGAGCTGGGTGGCGGCGAATTCGCCGGTGGTGATGTCGGCGTAGGCGATGCCGGCCTTGTTGTCCTCTACTACCAGGGCGGCCAAGTAGTTGTTGCGCTTTTCTTCCAGCAGGGCCGGTTCCACTATGGTTCCCGGCGTGATCACTCGCGTCACCTCGCGGGGCATCAGCCCACGCACGGGCTGGTCGTCCACCTGCTCCACGATGGCCACCTTGTGCCCTGCTTTGATGAGCTTAGCGATGTAGCCCTCGACGGCGTGATAGGGCACTCCGGCCAAGGGCACCCGTTGCCCCTTCCCCACAGGCCGCGAGGTGAGGACGATGTCGCAAGCCCTGGCGACGATCTTCGCGTCCTCGTCGAAGGTCTCGTAGAAGTCACCCAGGCGGAAGAGGACGATGGCGTCGGGGTACTGCTTCTTGATCTGCAAATATTGGCGGCGCATTGGGGTTAATCCCTTGGCCATGGGTTACTCTCTTTTTGGTGGGGTAGAAAGCAACATCTGCTTGCTACAGTCAGACCGTGCTGCGTGTTGCTTTTCCCGTCATCTTATTATGCTCCGAAACCTGTGCCAGATGAACTCTTCAGTCTGAATGGCCAGACTCGCGGAGTCAATGGTTAACTCAAGAATGTGCACAACTTACAATCGTCTCTTTGAGGCAGGACTGCGGATGCAAGTCCGTCCTAGCAGGCTCGCGCCTGCACTCCCTGCCTCACTTTACCTCGACAAGGCTTTGTTTTGCAGTTCGAATAGCTCCTGGATGCCTTTCTCCGCCAGGCCCAGCAACTCGTGGATGACCTCGCGGGCGAACGGCTGGCCCTCAGCGGTGCCCTGCACCTCCACGTATTCTCCCCTGGCGGTCATGACCACGTTGAAGTCCACTTCGGCCACGGAGTCTTCCTCATAACAGGGATCGAGCACCACCTGGCCGTTCACCACCCCAACGCTGACGGCAGCTACGGGCGTTCTCAGGACATCGAGGGGAAGCAGGCCGCCCCGGATGAGCTTGTCCAGGGCGATAGCCAGGGCCACGTAGCCGCCCGTGACCGAGGCTGTGCGCGTGCCGCCATCGGCCTGGATGACATCGCAGTCCACGGTCAGGGTACGCCAGCCCAGCTCCTCCAGGTTAACGGCGGCTCGCAAGCTGCGACCGATGAAACGGCGGATCTCCTGGGTGCGTCCTCTGAGCCCTTTGGTCTCACGGGGAGTGCGCTCGTGGGTGGAGCGGGGCAGCAGGGCGTATTCTGCCGTGACCCAACCCTGGTTGCGACTCTGGAGCCAGTGGGGCACCCTTTCCTCCACGGTCACGTTGCATAAGACGCGCGTGGCGCCCATCTCGATCAAGACTGAGCCTTCGGGATACTGCACGTAGTCCGGGGTGATGATCACCGGCCTGAGTTCATCGTTCTTCCGACCGTCAACTCTCATAACCACTCCTCAAGAATAGCAGTGTGGGCTCCCACGCCCGCAATCCGGCGGCCCTTCGACAAGCTCAGGACAGGCATGGGAGCCGTCTCTGCTGAGTCTACTCTTGCAGGCTTCGAAGCCGCTCTTGCAACTTCGCCCGTCTTTGCTGATAGTCCGCCAGCTTATCCCGTTCCCTCTGCACGACCTGTCCGGGAGCCTTGCTCAGAAAGTCCTCGTTGGACAGAAGCTTTTCGGAGCTTGTGATCCCCCTGGCCATTTCCCCGATCTCCGCAGTCAAGCGTTGGCGCTCTTTTTCCAGATCCACCATGCCTGCCAGGGGCAAATAGACCTCCACGCCTCCCACCACCAGGGCTAAAGCCTGGGTTGGCTTCGCCTCCAGGGTGCGAGCGATGTGTAGCTTGTCGGCGTCGAGACGCGCCGTGGTGATGAGGATGTCCCTCTGACCAGACAGCAGGTCGTATTCCTCACCGGCAGCGATGATGGCCTCAATGCGCCGGCCCGGCTCCACGGTGTATTCCGCACGAGCGTTGCGTATGGCGCGTACCATCTCCATGATCAGCGCCATCTCGGCCTCCGCTGCCTCATCCGTCGGCTCAGCCTCCGGCCACGGAGCCATAATCAAAGCCTCTCCTTCGTGGGGCAGGTGCTGCCAGATCTCCTCGGTAACGAAGGGCATGAAGGGATGCAGCAGGCGCAGGGTGCGATCCAAGACGTGGACCAACACCTGTCGGGTCGTGTTCTTGGCCTCGTCATCATCGCCATACAGCCGGATTTTGGATATCTCAAGAAACCAATCGCAATACTCGCCCCACAGGAAGTCGTAGATCTGCCGCCCCGCCTCGCCAAACTGCCAGTCCTCCATGAGGCGAGTCACGTTCTGGATCAGGCGATTGTGGCGGGAGAGAATCCAGCGATCAGGCAATGTCCAATGTCCAATGTCCAATGACCAATTGGGATTTGGGATTTGCTCATTGGTCATTTGCGAGAGCACGAAGCGCGTCGCGTTCCACATCTTGTTGGCAAAGTTGCGGTTGGCCTCCACGCGGGTGAGGGAGAGGTTGACGTCGTTGCCAGGGGTGGAGCCGGTGAGCAGAGTGAAGCGCAGGGCGTCGGTGCCGTACTCCTCCATGACTTCCAGAGGGTCAACCGAGTTACCCTTGGAGCGGCTCATCTTCTGGCCGTGCTCGTCCCGCACCATTCCGTGCAGGTAGACGTAGTGGAAGGGGATGTCGCCAGCGCACTCCAGGCCCATCATGATCATCCGCGCCACCCAGAAGAACAGGATGTCATAGCCGGTTTCGAGGACGGTAGTGGGGTAGAAGTAGCGCAGGTCTTCGGTATCGTCGGGCCAGCCCAGGGTGGAGAAGGGCCACAGGCCTGACGAGAACCAGGTATCGAGAATGTCCGGGTCCTGGCGGATGTTGGTACTGCCACATGCCTGGCACGAGGTAGGATCCTCTATCGTCACCGTAAGCTCGTCGCAATCGTCGCAATACCACACCGGGATGCGATGACCCCAGTAGAGCTGGCGGGAGATGCACCAGTCGCGGATGTTCTCCATCCAGTGGAAATAGACCTTGTCGAACCGCTCAGGGATGATACGGATGCGCCCGTCGCGCACAGCGTCAATGGCCGCATCGGCCAGAGGCTTGATCCTGACGAACCACTGGGTAGAGAGCCGAGGTTCGATCACCTGGTCGCAGCGTTGACAGTGGCCCAGGGCGTGCTGGTGATCCTCGACGCGCACCAGCAGCCCCTCCTTCTCCAGGTCGGCTACGATGTTGCGACGGCACTCGTAGGTGCCCTGCCCGGCGTAGGGGCCGGCCAACTGGCTCATGGTGGCATCGTCGTTCATCACGTCCGGCATCCCCAGGCCATGGCGACTCCCAATCTCGTAGTCGGTGGGGTCGTGAGCTGGGGTGACCTTCACGGCGCCGGTGCCAAAGTCTGGATCCACTACCAAATCGGCGATGATGGGGATGCGCCGCCCGATGGCAGGGAGGACAGCGGTGCGGCCCACCGTCTCAGTGTAGCGCTCGTCGGCGGGATTGACGGCCACTGCCGTATCGCCCAGAATGGTCTCAGGTCGGGTGGTGGCCACCTCGATCCAGTCGGTGGCTCCCTCGGCCCAGTGACCGCTGCCCCACTCCGATGGTGGTCCCTCCCACTCGTCGCTGATGAGGGGATAGCGGACGTGCCAGAGGTGGGTCGCTTCTTCCCGGTGGATCACCTCCAGGTCAGAGACGGCCGTGCCGCAGCGGGAGCACCAGTTGACCATGTAGTAGCCGCGGTAGATCAGGCCCTTTTCGTAGAGCTGGACGAAGGCGGTGCGGACGGCGCGCGAGAGACCCTCATCCATGGTAAAGCGCTCCCGCCTCCAGTCGCACGAGGCTCCCAGGCGGCGCAACTGGTGGTTGATGGCCCCGCCGTAGCGATCCTTCCAGGCCCAGCCCAGGCGGACGAACCAATCTCTCCCCAGGTCGTAGCGGGTCAGCGGACGATCGTTATCTGGGAGGGGGTAGCCGATCTCGCGCAGCAGGTCGTCGGCGGTGCGGTTCTCCAGGGCCTTCTCGATCACGTTGTGGGTGCCGATGCTGGCGTGGTCGTTGCCGGGTAGCCAGAGAGTAGGCTCACCCCTCATGCGGTGCCAGCGGACCATCAGGTCCTCGATGGCCATCACCAGGGCGTGGCCGATGTGCAATTCGCCGGTGATATTGGAGGGGGGCATGGAGATCACGAAGGGCTTCTGCTCGCGGCTGGCCAATCCCTTCTCGAACTGGGTCTCCGGTGCGAAGTAGCCCTGCTTCTCCCACCAGTCGTAGAGACGCTTCTCCACGGTGTGGGGGTTGTAGGTTTTGGATAATTCTGTGACGGATTCTCTTTCCATGATAGATACCTCCTAAAAGATTGCTCGGTTATTCATAATCGTTGGGGTTCTCGGATAGTAACCCCTCCGCCCGTGCCGCTTCACAAAGGACGTCATCAGCGGAGACGAAGGTGAGGGGTGGTAGTGTGTCGGCAATCAAGGCATTATTTAGGATCAGAGCCGTGGCCAACTGTACAGCGTCGTAGGCGCGCAGGGGATGACGTTGGATGAGCTCCACGGCTGCTTCGATCACGGCATCGTTGACTCTTAATCGCCCGTAGCGCAAACGCGCCTCCTGCAGAAAACAAGCCATAAGAGCCCTGTATAAGTGAGTCGCAATCTCTCCCATCCGATGACGCCTGGCGAAAGCAGAGATCACTTCAGCCCAGGTGAGAGCAGAGGTGGAAATGGCGTGCGCCCACTCCTCGTCTAGCCGGCAGTCAATCAAGTCCCGCACCCATGCTGTGCCGGCTTCAATGATGTAGTACTTGACCAGTGCGCTGCTGTCGAAGTAGAAAGAGGCCATCAGCGCTCTCCTCGATCCGCAATGATATCTTCGGATAGAGGGGGTATACCTCTCAGCGCTTCCCTCAGTTCTTCGATGGTCATATCCGGCGCGCCTTCAATATACTTGTCCCAGCCAGGACCCGTGGGTTCCCATAGGCCACTTTTGCGAATAGCGGCCATCGCGCGTTCATAATCTGAGGGGGGAGTGGTCTCCTTCCGCTCCAATCCTCGCCAAAGGGTACTGACGACGACCCTGTTCAGCGATTGCGCCGATCGCGTCGCCTGTTCCCGTAGGGTCTGGTGAAGCTGCTTGGGCAAACGTACCGTTAGCTTAGCCGTCTCCATAACTGATCACCTCCATCTGCAAATTGCCACCATAGCGGCACATGGATTATAGGGAGGATCGCCTGATTTGTCAATCGGCCATCCCCACAGTAAACAAAGGAGCCCCTCCCGTCAAGGACGAAAGGAGCTCACCTCCCGTGGTACCACCTTGCTTAACAACAGATGCCAGGACAAACGGATTACGATTATGATCCGTTAATCCTGCAAATCCGCTGTTCTCTCATTGGGCTGTAACGGGCCTACCCGTACTGACCTACTGCAAAGGCTACAGGCCATCAGCCAGTAGACTCCCAGGCGACCTTCGGCGGGCATCCCTGCGAGGAGCTTTCAGCCGACGACTCCTCTTCTCTACCAGGTCCGATCCACCTACTCCTCCTGTTCATTGTCTTTCGCTTATCGGGTTGTTTTCAGTTAGAAAATACTTTCGGTCTCAGAGTGGTAGAAACTCTACTCGATTCACCAAATCTTCAGGCTCTCCTGCCTTGGCAATGATTTCCAAATCGTGGACGCAAGTTCCGATAGAAACGCGTAATTGGTGAGCATAGATCACTCCACTAAAGGGCGAGCCTTCTCTTTGTCGTTTGGTGGCCTCGGCGAGGAGGTCATCATCTTGAGTGGAAAAGCACACGTCCCAGTTTGCCAGCCCGATTCAGTAGTTCTGAATCGTCCATGCGACTTGCACCATCCTCGTGCGCTGTTATTACATCCACTTCTCGCAAACGAAGTCCGATGGTGATCGCTCGTGGCACGTGCTGATTCATGTAAAACGCGATTGTCATCAGATCAAGCCCTTGGCCCGTAGTCGAGCCACAAGGGGTGAATGCTCTCGCGCTCGCTGAAGCCGATCAACAAACTCAAGCCGCTGCTCAATGTCCCGATCGAGTTCTTCCTTGTGATCCCAGTAGTAGGCCAGGGCTGAGTGGATTTGGCCCAGTGTTAAGTAGGGATGCTGGAAATACAGCTCTTCTGGGCTCCAACCATAGGCCATTCTGCCCAGGACGAGTTCAATCACCTGCATATTCGTCCCAGCAATGACCGGCACATTATCACCGTTGAGGATAACATGCTCGTATTGCGTCTCAACAACTGGCATGGGCATCTCACCTTCCAGGGTGATAGTTTCCTCTTCTGCCCGAGTTTCGCAGTGGGCAAGAACTCGGCGTACTCGTTCTTCATCCCATCCAGACGGAAAGCGTTTGTTCATCTCTTTTCTTTCATGATTCTAACCCTTATCCCACAAAATGTCAAGCACCGAACAAACCCTCAAGCGTGCTGAGGAACTGTGCACCAATGAAAGCAAAGGCAATGGTTTTGATGGTCTTGCCCGCCCAACAACTCAGCAAGAACTGCGTCAGCGGAAAGCGCAGGGCGCCGGCGGCGATGCCCGCCAGATCGAAAATGGGGTTAGGAATGGCCGAAAGAGTGAGGATGGTGGCTGAGCCATTGCGCTGCATCCATCTCTCCAGCCGATGGTACACCTCCCAGTCCTCGATCACGGCTTGCCCTCCGTAGCCGGCCAGGTACCCCGTCAGCTCACCCAGGGCCTCGCCGACGCCGGCTACCAGCCCGACCAGGAGGGGATTCAACACCCCACCCATGCCGAACACCACCGCCAGGCTAGGAGCGGGAAAAATCACGGTGGCGTTTCCCAGCAAGCTGACAAGAAAAACGCCAGGATAGCCGTAGCGCCCCAAACGGGCCAGCTCATCGTGAAAGAGAGCGATAGCCAGACTGACGGCGACAGCCAAGACCACTGCTCCAAGCCGTTGAACGATCTTTTTTCTCTGCGTTGCTTCCTGCGTCACTCTATTCCTCAATCAGCCTGCCAAACTTCCTCGTCCTCTGGCTATAGGCAATCAGGGCTTTCTCAAGCTCTGCCTCGTCGAAGTCGGGCCAGTAGATGGGGGTGCTGTAGTATTCAGCGTAGGCCGTCTGCCAGAGGAGGAAGTTGGAGAGGCGCATCTCACCGCCAGTGCGAATGAACAGGTCGAGATCCGGCAGACCAGCCGTGTAGAGATAGCGGCTAAAGAGCTCTTCGTCTATGGCATCAGGGTCTATTCCCTCAGCGATGATACGCCGCGTGGCATCCACGATCTCCGCCCGGCCACCATAATTGAAAGCCAGGTTAAGAACTAACCGATCGTTATCTTGGGTCAG
>CAZQDO010000031.1:10210-21404 GCA_964592085.1 uncultured Anaerolineae bacterium
GGTCAGCTCCATGGCGTCCTCTATTTTTCCGATCAATCTCTTCGGCAACTTATCCGTGCGGCCGAGATGGCGTAGACGGACACCATTTCGGTGCAGTTCCGGCACCTCCCGGTCAATAGCCTCCTCGAAAATGCCGAACAACCCGTTCACCTCACCCCTCGGCCGTTGCCAGTTTTCCGTGGAGAAGCCATAGAGGGTCACGATCTCGATCCCGAACTCCCCGCAGGCTCTGAGTACCCGGCGAGTGTTCTCTGTTCCTGCTCGATGTCCCATCAAGCGCGGAAGTCTTCGCTCTCTGGCCCAACGACCGTTACCGTCCATCACGATGCCTATGTGTCGAGGGATTCTATCCAATCTCTAACAGTTCCTTTCCGGCCTGATTCTCTACCCCTATAATCCTTTAACCTGCTCCAGCCTCCACAGCCCAAACAAGCTCACAAGAAGCACCACCGCTCCGATAGCGTATCCCTCCACAATGCTGGCCTGGGTCAGGAAGATGGCCAACAAACCCAGTGCTCCGCAGATCAAATAGATGGCCATCACTGCTTCCCGCTGGCTGAAGCCCATGGCTACCAGCCGATGGGAGAAGTGATCTTTGCCTGGGTGGGTGGTGGGGTTGAGACCCCGGCGCAAGCGGGAGATCACCACCAGGGTGGTGTCGAAGATGGGCACCCCCAGGACGAGCACCGGAATCATCCAGGTGACGATGTCCAGCCTGCCGGGGAAACGCAGCTTGATCCCCACGGCGGCCAGGACGAAGCCAATGAAGAGGCTCCCCGTATCCCCCATGAAGATACTGGCCGGGTTGAAGTTATAGAGCAGGAAACCCAAACAGGCTCCAAGCAGAGCCGCTGCCAGGCTGCCCACCAGATACTGCCCGCTCATAGCCGCCAACAAGAGGAAAAAGGCGGAAGCAACAGTAGCCACCCCAGCGGAGAGGCCATCCATGTTATCCAGGAGATTCAGGGCGCTGGTGATCCCCACCACCCAGATGATGGTCACCACGATGTTGAGGATGGGATGAGGCAGAAAGCTGACCCTGATGTCTGAGGCGATCAGGATCAACGCTGCCAGGGGCTGACCTATCCCCAATTTGAGCAAGGGACGCATCCCCCAGCGGTCGTCCCAGATGCCGCAGAAGGAGACCAGGGTGGCTCCCAAAAGGATGCTCACTGCCTGGGAGACGACAAAGTGGTCACCGAGGAGGAGGAGCGCCAGGATGAAGGCCAGGTAGATAGCTGCCCCTCCCAGGCGGGGCATGGCTTTGGTGTGCATCTTGCGGATGCTGGGCTGGTCCATGACGCCCAGGCGCGGAGCAAGACGCCTGGCCAGAGGTGTGGCGGCAACGGCAAGAAACAGAGCTGCAAAGAGAATCAGCATGTAGTTGGTCATCATGGGTCAGATGGTCCTTGGTCTTCTGTAATTGCTCAGCTTGGGCAGGAGAAAACGCTGCCCGAGTATCCCTGAGTTCCTACGAGACAAGGGAACTCAGAGGAACTCAGGGGAACTCCCAGGATTCTACCGGAGGGCCTGGGCAGTCGCGCTAAGGATTAGTCTGCTGCCGCAACTGGGCGACGA
The DNA here is from genome assembly GCA_964592085.1 of uncultured Anaerolineae bacterium. Taxonomy (GTDB): domain Bacteria; phylum Chloroflexota; class Anaerolineae; order VGOG01; family VGOG01; genus CAZQDO01. Next base: position 11,789 of record CAZQDO010000031.1, read on the forward strand.
AATCCTCCAATGCGGGCCTGTCGCTCTCCGGAGCTAACTCCAAAGCGGTTTCGGCCTCGGCGATGGCTTCTTCAAGTCGCCCCAACTGCTGGTAGAGCATAGCCAGGTTCTTGTGGGTGGCATAGTCATCGGGCGCTAACTCCAGCACTTTGAGGTTTTCTTCCATCGCCTCCTGAAGCTTGCCCTGCAAGGCATAAATGTAGCCCAGGGCACTATGGGCCTGGACGACGTTGGGATTCAATTCCAGAGCCTCGGCGTAAACCTCCGCCGCTCGTTCCAGGTCATTCTCGTCCAAATAGGCCTGGCCCTCTTCGAGATAAGCCTGGATCAGCTCCTCGTCTGAACCGGTCGTTGACTGCCCTGACGTCAACTGGGCGATAAAAGTCTCCAAATTCGCCTTATCCCCTTCTGGAGCTAACCCTAACGCGATTTGGGCTTCTGCAACGGCCTCATCTGTTTGTTCCAATTGTTGATAGAGAAGGGCAAGGTTCTTGTGGCTGGAGTAATCATTGGGGGACAGCTCTAGCACCTTGAGATTCTCCTCCACAGCCTCCTGTAGCTTCCCTTGCTGCGAGTAAATGTAGCCCAGGGAGCTATGGGCCTGCACGATCTCAGGTTCTAGCTCTAAGACTCGGGAATAGGCTTCCACAGCCTTGTCCAGCTCGTTCATGCTCAAATACAGATCGCCCAGGAGGATATACGTTTCGTGGTACCCCTGATCCACACTCAAAGAATGTTGATACTTCTCCAGGGCCTTCTCCTGATCGCCCAGGAGGTAATAAACCTGTCCCCATTCGTTGAAGAGCTGAGCGTTTTGAGGACTGAGGTTCGTCGCTTGACGATAGTACTCCAAAGTTGTGCTCAACTTCTCAGCTTTTTGAGCCGGGTCGGAAGTGAGCTGACCCCAGGTACGATTGAGGCGGGCCAGATTGGCGCTGTGGTCGGTGTTGAGCGGGTTGAGCCGCTGTGCCTCGAGCAGGACCGCTTGACTGATAGCCATGAGGTCTTCTCGGCCCAGGCTAGCCAACTGCTGCGGTGTAAGTGAGCGCACCCTGGCAGCGCTGATGTCTTCCGGCAGTGTGGCTGGTCCCTCTGACGCCTGCTTGGCCTTTTCCAACAGGGCCGAGCCGAGGAATAGGTAATAGTAATCCTCATTCGGAGCAAGCCTCACGGCGTGCTGGTTGAGTGTAATGCTGGCATCATACTGCCCAGCCTCGAAGTAAGACTTGGCGTGCTTGTAGACGATATCGGCCCGGATAACACTAAGGTTGGTCGTGAAGACCAAGACCGTGGCGCCAACCACCAGAATGGGGTATAGCCAAACATAGCGGCGTTGCCAGGGTCGGTGAGGCAATGACATTCTGCGTAATAAGGCGCCTGCAATGGCCAGGAGGAGCAGTAGAACAGAGACATAGTACAACGCAAGGCTATTGGCTATGATATCGGCTTGTCTGAGCAGGTCGCTTAGGGATGCCACAGTGATCCTGGGCCGTATTTGGTATTGGCGAATGAAGAAGAAGGTGAAAAAGCAGCCCCCGGAGATAATCAAGTAGATTAGAGAAGCCACCGGCCAATTGCTGTTTTGAGATCGCCTTTTTCTGCTTGCTAGGGCGACGGTTATGGCCCCGCCCAAAAGCCAGGTGATAGCCAGAAGCCAGGGCAAGCTGTAGCCCCTAGCCGACATGTCAAATTGAGGGGTGACGTAATCATAAGCCAATGTCACCATGACGAGGCTTACCAGCAAAGAGTAGATGATAACAGGGTTTCCGCGCCTCTGAGCGCTTGGGGCGGATGACTTGGTAGGGACCTGGCCTTGACTTCGCCGGCTCCTACGTCGCTTTCTTCGAGTCTGCTCTGGCACCTCGACGGGCGCGACCGCTTTAGCAGTCCTCAGGTAGTAGCCGATAGTGACCATCAACGCCGCATAAACCCAGAAATAGGTTCGGGTGGCTGCGATGGCGATACCCAGGTGTATCTCAACGAAATGGGCTAGCAAGGCCGAGACGAGAGCGATGAGTAAGAATTGGAGGTTGGAGGTTGGAGGTTGGAGATTTGAAATTGGTCTACTGCTCTCCTTTGGCCGGTTATAGAACACAATTGCGGACACGACCAGGTATATGGCCAGTCCGAGCGCGATACCCAATGGCAGGCCCGCACCCACGAAATGCGCCCCTTTCCACAGCCCAAGGAAAAGCGCCGCGATCAGGCCGCCAGCAAGGAATAAGCCAATGAAGACGTTACGCTGCCTGGAGTTCTCGATCAACCCCAGCCATCTGTAGCCATAATAGAACACACTGCCAAAGAGCAAGAGGTAAGCCGCGAAGCCGATGAGGCCCGTGATCACCAGCGCATCGAATGTCTCGTTGTGGGAACGGTCGGGTGAGGCTTTACGGGCTTCAACCTGAGTGAGCTCAGGAGGGTAGAAGCGATTGTATGCCACGAACATGGATTCCGGGCCATAGCCTATGAAGGGACGCAGGGGATTCAACAGATCGGGTTGGCCGGAAGGATACTGAATGGGCTCGTGGGGCGTCATCATCTCTACGACCCCTCCCCAGATGAGCACTCGCACCCGGCCAGTGCCGGTTTCAGTCTCAAAGACTTGCCCCAAGCGACCGATGTAGGGTAGCTCTCGCCACGACGCTATGGGGGAGCCCGGCAAGTTGAAGGCTATCAAAAAGGCAACCAAGATAAGAGCCTCTATGATCCAGGCCAGCCAGAGCCATTTCCAACCTTTGCGCAAGATAACCAGGAATCCGATGCAAACGATCCCACTGGCCACTCCCACAAAGAACCCAAGGGCAGATAGAAGCGTCCTATCGGGTGCGCTGTCAAAGAAACCGATCTTGCCCAGAAGAATCCCGCCCACCATGCCTACAATGAACCCGACCAAGCCACTGAGGATCACTGTAGCGATGGCCTTAGCCCCATCGCTGAGTTGGATGGAGGTCTGATCCTCTGCTCGCCGGCGCAAAAGAGTCAGTGACAGGAGCACAAAGCTGAACAGCCCAGCAAGCAAGCCCAGCCAAGGGCCACGGCTCTGAGTGAAGTAGATGCAGATTAACTGAGCTGCCAGGATGAAAACGTAGCCAGTCGCCAGAACCACGTGAGAGACAACACCCTCTTCATCGGCCAGAATAGTGGAAAAGGATTCGACAACGCGAGCCAAGGTAAGGGGGACAACCATGATCAAGTAAGCGGCCACGAAGATGGGGTTGCCCATATTGGAGGCCACGCGAGTCTCGACAGGAGATGCCCACGGTAAGGGGTCTCGACCATAGTGCTGCAGGATTCCATACAAGGACACGGGCAAACTGACCAGGATGGCTACAGTGACCAACCGTTCGATCTGCCGGCGAGTGCGTAGGCCCTGCAAGGCCAGGAAGAAGATCACGATGTACGAGAAGGTAGTGTAGGTGCCCTGCAAGCGTTGGTAAGAGCCCCAGAGGCTGACGCGGGGGGTTACAGAGGCAACGGTGGCCAAGATGTATACCACCATGAAGAATAGCGTGGGGAGAACCAATGGAATTTTCAATGCTGGAAGCTGGAAGCTGGTTCCTGGTTGACTGTTGCCAGCTTTCAGTTTCCAGCTTCCGGTTTCCAGCGTTTTGATGACCCACGCCACGGCCATCATCAGGGCGATAGAACGTAACAGGGTCAGCTTGTCGGGCTCGAAAACACGGTCGGAGTAGACGTTGAAGAAAAGGGGCTCCACGATGATGGCTGCCAACCAACCGGCCTCGATGATTTTGTCACAGAAAACGCTCAGCTTTGTCTGCATAGGTATTCACCGCCTGCCTCGGAACCAATCTATAGTCCGTCTGAGGCCCTCTTCCAGGGATACCTCAGCTCTGAAACCCAGTATTCTCTCGGCCTTTCTCACATCGGGTACCCGGCGACGGGTCTCCTCAAAGTTGGCATGGTAAGCTTTCTCATAGGGCACATGAACGATCTCTGAAGGCGAGCCGACCAGCTCCTTGATCAATTGAGCCAATTCCAAAATGGTGGTTTCCCTGTTATTGCCGATGTTGAAGCTCTGCCCCTCGGCCTCTTTCCGGGTTGCTGCCAGAATGGAACCCCTGATGGTATCGTCAACGTAGGTGAAACAGCGGGTCTGCCGCCCATCGTCGAACACCGTCAAAGGCTTGCCTGCCAAAGCCTGATTGATGAATCTGGCGACGACGCTGCCGTAGCCCCTGGGGTCGAGGCGAGGCCCATAGGAGTTGAAATAGCGGACGATGCTGGTAGGCAATCCCCTGTCATGGTAGATGAAGGCCAGGTGCTCGTCAATGGCTTTGGCTAACGCATAGGACCAGCGTCCCACAGCCGTGGGGCCCAGGATGCTGTTGTCGTCCTCAGAAAGGGGAGCCTTTTCCGATTTGCCGTAGACCTCGGAACTGGAAGCGATGACCACTTTCCTCCAGTACTTGTAGGCCAACTCCAGCACGATCTCGGTGCCTCGCACGTTGGTCAAGATGCCCAGGAAAGGATTGTCCAGGACGTGCTTGACCCCCACCACAGCAGCCAGGTGGTAGATGAGATCCACCTGCTCTACGATCCGCTCCATTAGAGGCTCATTGAGAATGCTATCGTTGACAAAGTGAAAGCGCTCGTCCCCCAGAAAGCGGTGGATATTGTCTATCTTTCCCGTGGAGAGGTTATCAATTACGTAGAGCTCGTGGCCCTGGGCCATCAGGACGTCCACCAGGTGCGAGCCGATGTAGCCCGCCCCGCCGGTGACGAGGATTTTCATGAAGCTAGGTCTTCCTTTCTCACAAGACTCGGGTCTATCAAGCAAACCTGATTGCCGGGCCCGTCCAATAGGATCTTGAACTCACGAATAAAGCTGCGTCCAAGCAGAAACTCTTCGTTGCCCTCAAAGGTCTCGATGAAAACCTCTACTGCAACATTCCATCTTGGAATCAGCGCCTGTCCTTTAGCCAAGATTAATTCAATCATCTCTCCAGATACGGTTTTCCCCACTGGCCAGTACTCCTCAGGGTACTCCCATTGATAGAGGGCCAGGTCTTGATACAGCTTGTAGGGAAGGAGCAATTCGCCATCGTAACCGGTGTCAAGCTGCACCAATTCCTCGCTCTCAGAGTGAATTGCTCCGGCAAAGGTTGCAACCTGGATACCTATGGCGAAGAAGTCTTCGCTATCCCAGCAAATGGAATCCTTTACTTCCTGCGCACTCTCCATCCTAGTCTCCTCCTTCTGGAAGGGGACTCTCCAACCCTGAACACTAGCCGATGGAGGGCATCAGGGGACAAGCCCTGGATGGATTCGATTGAGTCCCCAACGCCCTGGAGCTTTCCGTGGGCAATTACTACGTATCTGCCTTGTTGCCTTTCGAGCTCCGGCTGCAAGCGGCTAAGGGCATCATTGTTCAGTCTTCTTTCCCTAGCCACCATCTCATCTTGGGTCTCTTGCAGCCAGAATTCCATTGCCCTTTCGAGGGCTTCGCCCATGCCCTCAGCGCCGTAGAGTTGTTCCACTTCATGCCTGAACTTTGTCGCGACGCCCTCTTTGGTTTTTGCAGCGATGGTCATATTGCCTCCTATGTAAAGTGTGAAAGGCTTGCTCTTTCAACCACCTTGTCCTTCCAGATTCCGCGAAAGCGCCTGAGTGCTGTCAGCAACTCACTATGTTCTATCATCGAAGCGCCGATCTCAATCTGCTTATGCATCTCTTCCAGCTCAGCCAATAACCTGGGCAGGGGCTCATAAAGAGCCTTATCCTTCCTCACAGCAAGATTCCCAGCACCATAATCTTAACCCATTTGGCGATAAAAATCAAGTGAGCAAGTGTGCAAGTGAAGAGTCCACCAGTTCCTGCATTCGCTGGTATCCTTCTGGGGTTCCTATGTCAACGAAAGGTCTGCCTAACGTGTAGCCGTACAAAGGGACACCCATCTCGACAAGCCGGGGGAACACCTCCAGTTCCAAAGAGACGTTCCTGTCAGCAGGAATGAAGTCGAGCATCTCCGTCTCAAATACGTACACGCCAGCGCTGACAGTGTTGCAATCTCCCTGCACTGCACCCTTTTCTATGAATCGCACTACTCGACCCGTAGGATCAACCTGCACCAAACCTGATCGGGAGGGATCGCCCACCCGACTCAGACCGATGGTGGCTAAGGAACCTCTATCCCGATGAAAGTCGGCCAGGTCTCGAAGGTCTGCTTGGATGTAAGTGTCTCCGTTCAGGACCAGAAAGGTGCTATCCACCAGGGGAGCGGCGTTCTTGATGGCCCCCGCTGTCCCCAGGGGCTTCTCTTCCCACGAGTAGGCAATACGTACACCGAAGTCTCCCCCGTCGCCAAAGTACTCTTCGATGGCCTGGGACATGTGGCCGGTGCAGAGGATGATGTCGGTGAGGCCCTGTTTTCGCAACAGAGCAAGCTGGTAGGTCAGGAAGGGTTGGTTGCCGATCTGGGCCATGGATTTGGGGCGGTCGGCGACCAGGGGGCGCAGCCTGGTGCCCAGGCCGCCAGCGAGGATGAGGGCTTTCATTGACCATAGCTCCAGGTCTGGAGGCCGTGACGCTCGAAGCCGAATTCCACCATCTCCCCTCCCGCCTCCTCCAGCTTCTCGGCCACGATGTGCCGCTTGTCAAATTGGCAGTAGAGCAGAAGAAAGCCACCTCCCCCGGCGCCGGAGATCTTCCCCCCCAGGGCCCCATGCCGACGCGCGATGTCGTAAAGCTCGTTAATGTAGCTGTCGGTGATCCTGTCGGCCAGCTTCTTCTTGTGCTGCCAGGCCTGGTGGAGGAGAGCGCCGAATTCGTCTAACCGGCCCAGGAGGAGGGCATTCTTCATGAGAATGGTCGTCTCTTTGAGGGCATCCAGCCCGGCCACCACATCCACCTTTCGGGTTACGTAGCCCTCTATCTGCGTGCGCAGGATGTTGGCCGAGCGCCTGGTCCTGCCTGTGTAGCACAGGAGCAAGTGGTACTCCAGCTCGTTCAGGGTGGCGAGGTCAATGCGCAGAGGGTTGACGATGACCGCGTCGCGGTTGAACTCGATGAAATTGAAGCCGCCGAAGGTGGCGGCGTACTGATCCTGCATCCCGCCCTCGATGCCCAGGTCAATCCTTTCCACCTGGTAGGCCAGCTCTGCCAGTTCGTAATCGGTCATGGGTTTGCGCAGCCAGTGGCGGAAGAGGCCCAACAGTGCCACCACTACTGTAGAAGAGGAACCCAGGCCGGATCCTGGCGGGGCATCGCTATGCATGAACAGATTAAGGCCGGTGGGAGATCTCATCTTGTTGATGACGGCCTTCACCAGGTCCAGTTCTCCATCGTAGCGAGGTCCCTCCTGTCGGTTGTACTTGGCCACCACGTCGTAGTCCAGCGATTGGACCTGGATCTCGTCATCACCCCGTGGGATGAGTGAGCAGTAGGCATACTTGTTGATGGTGGCATTCAGCACCACTCCCCCCCGTTCCTCGACGTAGGGGGAGACGTCGGTCCCCCCGCCGCAGAAGCTGATGCGCAGTGGAGCGCGGCTACGATGGATCATAGTCACCACCTCCCCTTGGACAAAACCCGTTCATAAAGAGTGGCTGTCGCTTCGATCATTGCCTCTTTGGAGAACTCTTGCTCTGCCCGTTGCTGACCCTTGTCACCCAATCGGCGGCGCAGGTCTGGATCCGCCAGGAGCTGGTTGATGGCCTGGGCCAGGGCCGCGCTGTCGCGAGGGGGCACCACCAGCCCCGTCTCCCCGTGAAGGTTGACGTAGGAGGTGCCCGTGCCCAGATCGGTGCACACCACGGGCTTTCCGCAGGCCATGGCCTCGATCTGAACGGCCCCCCAGGTCTCGCTGCGGTGCGTCGAGGGGAGGACGAAAACGTCACAGGCCTGATAGTAGGCTGGCAGCTCAGCGTCGGGGACGTGTCCCAGGAAGGTCACGCGCTCCGTCAGGGCCAACTCCGTTGTCAGAGCCTCCCACTCCTGGCGCATGGAGCCATCGCCTACAATCAGCAGGTGAGCCTCAATGTCCCTCATGGCCTCGATGAGCACCTCCAGGCCCTTGTAGTAGCGCAGCCGGCCCACGAAGAGTAACAACGGACGGTGTGTGTGGTGTGTGTTGCGGATGGCGGCGACCTGGTCGGGATTGGGATGGACGAAGCGGCTGAGGTCCTGTCCGTGGTGGATGACGGTGCACTTGTCGGCGAAGGGGCTGAGGTAGGGCGAGGTCTCGATGTAGCGGGGGTTGGAGACGGTGATGACGTCTGCTCGGGCCAGCACCCGCCACAGAAAGGGCTTGTAGACCATCAAGAGATACTTCTGGCGCACCACGTCGCTGTGATAGGTGAGAACGAAGTGCCTGCTGCGGCCGAAGAAGAGTTGGCCCAGCTCGCCAGGGGGATTGGGGAAGTGCAGGTGGGCGATGTCGGGCTCCAGGCGGCGCAACCAGGTGTAGAGAGCGGGACTGATGGGAGCGCCAGAGATGCGAAAAGGGCAACCGGCTTTGATCACAGGCACACCGTTGATCTCCTCGATCACGGTTTGGGGGCTAGTGTTGGTCACCAGCACCTGCACTTCGTAGCCCCGTCGGATGAGACCCTCGGCCAGCATCTTGATGTGATTCTCGATTCCCCCCAGGACAGGGTAGTAGTCTTTGTAGACGTATAGGACCCTCATGTTTCAGTCTCCGCAAGAATCCACTGGACGGCTGACAGGAGATCGGGAGCAACGTGGTCGGGCTCCACCTCCCACTTGTCCTTGGCCTCCAATTGCTCCTGCCCGTGTCCTGTGAGCACCAAGATAGTGCGGCACCCCAAACGAGCGCCTGGCAAGAGATCGGTCATCTTGTCGCCTATAGCATAGCTCATGCTGAGGTCAATGTCAAGTTCTTGTGTCGCCCGTTCGAAAAAAGCTGTACCGGGCTTGCGGCAGGTACAGCCGTCATCCGGGTGATGGGGGCAGACGTAGATGCCATCTATGTGTGCCCCTTCTTGCCCCAGAGCGGCTTTCATCCTCTGATGCACGAGCGCCACCTCCTCCTCGGTGAAATAACCTCGCGCCAGGCCCGATTGGTTGGTGATGACGATGACCAGCCAGCCCTTTTGGTTGAGCAGGCGGATGGCCTCTCCTGCGCCAGGCAACAGCCTGAACTGCTCTGCGCTGCTCAGGTAGATGACCTCCTCGTTGATGGTGCCATCGCGGTCCAGGAAGACGGTGCGGGTCATGGGTTTGCTGCCTCTCTGTAAATCTGTTGATGTTCAGATAGAGGACGAGCTTGGGGAGAAAATTGCTGAGGAAAGAGGAGAGGAATCAGGCCGCACACCGTCACTACTGGCGGTACCTTGGGCCAGTATGGCATCAGGCAATGGGGACTGTGGTAAAGATTGCTGTGCAACTGCCTCACCTCAGCAGCTTGTTGCACTCCTGGGAGAAACCCTGAATGACATCCCAGGCGTCGTTCTTCGTTCTCTCTGTCGTGATCTCCGAGAAGTTGCGGCAGAGTGGCAATAGCATTCTCTTCAGGATGTGTTCGGGAGAAGGTTCGTATTCCTTCTGACTATGCTCGATCAACAACCGGAAGAAGCTGATGGTGGCTTTGACGCTCTTCTTCATTCCCTTACCTCGAGCTGATCTTCCCAGACGATGG
>CAZQDO010000032.1:0-21059 GCA_964592085.1 uncultured Anaerolineae bacterium
GCATAAGTCTCCGACTAATACATTTCGATCCTTCGACTAAGAGGGTGTTTGTAAAGTTATGTAAAAGTTGAATATCTGGCCCACTTGTGGCAAAATTGGGGTATGAACAGAAAACCATACCCCAGCGATTTGAACGATGTCGAGTGGCTCATCTTGGAACCACTCATCCCACCTGCGAAAAGAGGTGGCCGTATCCGAAGGGTGAACATGCGAGAAATCGTCAATGCCATTTTCTATGTTTTGCGGAGTGGCTGCGCCTGGCGCATGTTGCCTCACGATTTTCCTCCCTGGCAAACAGTGTATGGCTACTTCCGTACCTGGCGCAAGGAGAGTATCTGGGAAGCTATGAACGATGCCTTGCGTGAAGCTGTGCGCCAGGAAGAGGGTCGTGAAACCGAACCCAGTGCCGCGATCATTGACAGCCAAAGCGTCAAAACCACGGAAGTAAAGGGAGAACGTGGCTACGACAGCAACAAGAAAGTCAAAGGGCGCAAACGGCATATCATGGTGGATGTGCTAGGCTTGCTCCTGGCTGTTGTTGTCCACAAGGCGAGTATTCAAGAGCGAGCCGGTGCCAAACTGCTTCTCCTGCGAGCCGCACAAAAAGGGTTCAAACGCCTGGAGTTGATTTGGGCAGATGGCGGTTACAGCGGGCAACCAATGATTGACTGGGTCTGGCGATTGGCAGGCTGGGTCTTCGAAGTGATCAAGCGTACCGAAGAAGCAACTGGATTTGTCGTGCTTCCACGCCGCTGGGTGGTCGAGCGGACATTCGCTTGGTTGGGACGCTACCGACGGTTGAGCAAAGATTACGAACAATTGCCAGAAACCAGCGAAGCCATGATCTATGCGGCGAAGGTTCACCTTATGCTGCGCCGTCTGGCACGCAACCCGGCTGTGGCCTCGTAAGTCACATATCCCGGATGTGAACATAACTTTTAAAACACGCTCTAAGCTTAGTCTACCACAGAAAAGAGCAAAGGTCAAACGCCAACTGAAAGACCCTTGGACTGAAGAGACCTCATAGGTTCTGGATACCTCCTAAGACCTCGGGGGGGCCAGCAGTGCCTCTGCTAACAAAGTCCCCCTGATTATCTGGTCGGTTTGCTGGCGAAATCGCATCTGAAAACCCCCGAGGTCTGGCTCGCTCTCCTAAAGTTGACACTTTGAAACAGTACTCAGGGATGGCGTACATGCTAGTGAAGTCAGCTACGCCTGCTCTCCAAGCGAATCGAGAAACTCCTGCACCTCTGGAATCCCCAGCAGTTTGGCCTGGAAGAACTCGTTGACCAACTGCTCCACCTTGGCTCGCGAATCGGCGATCAGTGGTCCCCAGTCCTCGCCCAGGTCTACCAGGCCGGTGATGTCGTCCCGCAGCCGGATCAGCGCCATCACGATCTCTACCTCCAGCGGGCCCTCACAGGTCGTGACCACGTCCCGAATCAGCGCGTCGGTCTGCTGCACCACTGCTTCACGGTTGAGCATGGAATCGGGCTGGCTGGCGCGGTCAACCGTGTCCAGCAGCGCCCAAACCTGGTAGAGGAGCGCGGCGGGCTCGTCAAATAGCTCGCGGATCAGCGCGGCGGCCTGGTGACGGCCAGTCAGCCGGAAGACGTTGTACATCCGCTTGGCCGCTTTGCCGTAGTTGATGTGCTTATGAGTATACTTGTACACCTCGCCGGTGAGCTGTTGCACGTAATCGTCTAATGCCTGGGGCGAGACGTGCTGAGCCAGCTTGGTGAACAGCGGCACCGACTCCGCCTCCAGATAGACCTCCTGGAAATAGGGATCAATGAAACCGTCCAGGGGTGTGATCGAGCCGTCGGGGGCCTCCCAGGTCACGTCCAGCATGTTGCTGGCGTTGACCACGCGCCCCTTCTCCGGCTCGGCGATGACCCAATCCATCTTGCACCAGCCGGGGTCCAGGCAGCCGTACTCCCACCCCACCTCCCACGGCTCGCCTGAGGCGCGGAACACGTGCATCTTCCCCGCTTTCACCTCATCGGGGTTCCAGGAGATGGGGGACTCGGCTTTGATGCGCTCACCGTCCTTGACCACGTCCGTCTTCCAGGTGCCGAACCTGACCTCGATCAGCTGATAGCCGGGCCCCTCGAACTTGTCCAGCGCCTTGTCGCGCATCAGGTCGGCCAGGATGTGGCAGGCCTCCTCCCGCGTTTCGGCCTTGATGTTGACACGCTCGAAATAGTCGCAGTCGCCGGGGTAGCGCTGGATCACACCCTGGGCCGCGCTGCCGGCCAAGCTGATGGCCGTCTCCACGTTGGGCAGGTCCGGCAACTGGACGATATCGGCGATACGGCGGTAGCGCTCCAGGGTGGCCTTGTCGAAGTCCAGCAACGTGATCTCGTGTCCGTAGATGCCGGCCTCTTCATCCACCTCCCACTCCATCGCGCCCGACGCAGCCATGGCCGTCAACCATTGAGCGACGTCGGTCTCGTCCACCTCGACCCCCAGCGTTTTGGCGGTCTTGATGATTTGGTCTATTTCTTGGGGGGCGTTCAGTTGAGTTCTTTCGCCTGACATGGGTTCCCTCCGTATTGCGTGTTGCGTATGCGGGTCAGGGCGTGATGACGGTGCGGACGTCGGGGCCGAAGGACTCCAGGTTGTCCAACGCCGCGTTGATGGCTTCGGCGTCCAGGGGCACGGTGCGGGTGATCACCGAAGACAGGTCCAGCACGCCCCGGCGTGCCAACTCGACGAGCAGGAATAACTCTGACAGGAGATGGTCGGAGCAGCCGATGATCTGGGCTTCTCTCGGGATGACGTCGTGGTAGGAATGGAGTTCGAAAGGCTGTTCGGCGATGCCCACTAGCACCGCCCGCCCGAACACCCCCAGCGAGTGCACTGCCTGCTCTATCGTCTGCCGCAGCCCGACCAGCTCCAGTGCCACGTCTACGCCCCGTCCGCCGGTCAACCTGCTGATCTCCGCCACCGGGTCGGAAAGGCTGGCGTTCACCGGGATAGCGCCGTAGCTTTCCGCCAGCTTCAGCTTATCGGTGCTGATGTCCACGGCGTACACGTCCAGCGCACCGAAGGCCCGCGCCAACTGCACCGCCGAAATGCCCAGCCCGCCGACGCCGAACACCGCCACCCTCTCACCCGGTTTCACCCCTGCCTTGTTGAGGGCGTGGAACGACGTGGCCGACGAGCACATCATGATGGCGCCCTGCTCAAAGGGGATCTCGTCGGGCAAAGGGACGCCGTTGTGCGAGGGCACGACGATGTATTCCGCGTAGCCGCCGTCCTGATGCTTGCCGATCATCGAGCCTGTGGGGCAAAACTGCTCGCTGCCCATAGCACAGTAACGGCAATCGCCGCAGGTGACCAGGTAGTGCAGGCACACCCGGTCGCCCACCTTGACGTTCCTGACAGCCGACCCCACCTCCTCAATCACGCCCGCCACCTCGTGCCCCAGCGTCATGGGCAGGGGATGGACCGGCGAGGTGCCGGCCCGGTAGTGCATATCTGAGCGGCAAATGCCCGCCGCCTTGACCTTGACCAACACGTCGTTCACGCCCCAATGGGGCACCGGCACCTCTTGCATTTCCAGAGGCTGCCCTGGTTTGACTAAACGAACTGCTTTCATTAGTTGCCTCCTCGGTGGCAGTGATTAGTGATCGGGGAATCAGTGATCAGGACGTGTTCCCGATTACTGATCCCTGATACCTGATTCCCTAGCTCTCCCGCTCCTCGGCCGCCTGCAAAATCGCCTCAATCTTATCCGTCGCCCCATCGGGCAGCGGCGGCGGCTGGTGGGTGTCCAGGATCTCCCGCAGCTTGGCCCGGATGCGGTCGAGCATGGTCTGCGCACCGGCTGTTTCCCAGTTGACCCACGGCTCCCGATCCATGAGGGTGGGCGTCCAGGTTTCGGCCCGGCAGTGCTTGGCGGTGTGCCGCTCGGACATGAACTGCCCACCCGGGCCGACTTGGTCAATCAGATCGAGCATCAACGTCTCGTCGCTGACCTCGACGCCGCGCATGATCCGCCGGACCATGGCGATGATCTCATCATTCATCACCAGCGACTCCAGCGAGCCGATGTCGGCGCAGTCCAGGAAGCCCACGTCGTGGACTAGCGTGGCGCCGCTCAGGCCGGAGAGCACCACCTGCACCGTGGACTCAATGGCGGCCTGCAAATCGAGGGTCTTGGCTTCGGAAGCGCCGGCCGTGCCCATGAAGGGGACACCCAGCCAACGGGCGATGTCGGCCATGGCCGCGCTGAGTAGACTCATCTCCGGCGAGCCATAGGCTGGCCGGCCAGTGCGCAGGTCCATAGCCTGCGGCACACCCCCGACGCACACCGCTGCCCCTCGCCGCTTGAGTTGGATGATGGCCAGCCCGCTCAGCGCAGCGGCCAGATAGACGACCAAGCCGGAGGCGCCGGTCACAGGAGAGCTGATACCCAAAGTAGGGCCACCCAGGTAGACGATGGGAACATCTCGCCGGGCGGCCCAGAGCACTTTTGCCAGGTCTTCGTCGGTGTGGATCAGCGGCGATTGGTAGGTGGCGAAGATGGCGAAGTGGGGTCGTTGGTGGAGGGCCGCCTCCCCGCCGGAGACCGCCACCGCCATCTGGTAGATGTCGGAGACGTGCTCGGCGGAATAGGCCCAGGGGAGAATGGGCTTGCTGGTGTTGGCCACCATCTCCGCGTACTCGTAGACGGGCGCCAGAGTGGGCGTCACATCGCTGATCAGCCCCAGGCCCATGACGTAGTCTATGTTCGGCAGCGCATCACAGACCCGGGCTGTGAGGCCGGGATCGCCACGGCGAACCTTGCGCCGCTCGCCGGTCTCCGGGTCCACGAAGTAAGTGTTGGTCAGGCCAGGGCCGAAGTGGACCCGGTCGGGTACAATCTGTATCTGATGTTGGCCATCCCTGCCCCACAAGGTGAAGGACCGCGGACTGGCAGCGACGGCGTCCTGAATGATGTGGGGCGGAATGCGCACGCGCACGCCGTCCACGCGGGCGCCGGCAGCAACCAGCAGCTCCCGGGCCTCAGCATTGCGCACCTCGACGCCGGTGCGATTCAGGCACTCCAGCGTCGCCTGGCACACCTTCTCGATCTGCCGATCCGACAGGACGCGGAATTGTGGTGTTTGATGAGCGTGATAGTTGGTATCCATAGTTTCCTCCAGCAGTGTGATTCGTGATCCGTAAAACGTAATCAGCATCACGTTTCACGGATCACGCATAATGTGCGGGCCATCTCGTTCTGCACCAGCGAGACGGCCTCGTCCACCCCCATGCCTGGCTTGGCCATGACGATATCTGGCCGGGTAGCCAGGGCCACGTGCACTGATACCCGTGCCGACAGGGCGGTCTCGGCGCAACTGCCGCCCAGGAACGCGCCTACATCGCCAGCCTTACAGGCCAACACCGCTTCAATCGAGTTGTGCACGCTGCCCAGGTCGGGCATCTTGATCTGGATCATGTCGGCGGCCTGGGCGTCCACGAAGGCGCGGATGTCGTCCAGGGTGTTGGCCCACTCATCGGCTACCAGTTGCACCTTCATCTTGCGGAGACGGACGTACTCCCGTAGCGTCTTCATGGTCTCGATCTGGGCCTCTCGGCTTTCCATGAGCACCGGACACTCCACCCGCAGGGGGTACGGCTGCACAGCATCCTCCAGGGCGTAAAGTCTTCCCAGAACGTGACCCAGCTCGTTGTCGAAGATCTGCCCCAGCGTGCCGTGCACGTCCAGGTGAATGGTGGGGTGGTAGTCCGGGCCGCCCAACTCCTGGATGCGCGCCTTCAGCCAGCGGGCGTATCGCGTCAGCACGACGGCATCCTCGCCCAGGTGCTCCGGGATGTTGTCCACCAGGGTGTGGGGCAGCGAGGCCACGCGGCGCGCGATCATCTTGTCGGCGCCAGCGTAGCGGTCGGCCCCGCACTGGGCGTGGATGGGCACCGGCGCATCGGGCAGCGGCAGACCCCACTCCTCAGCGATGACTTCGGCCATGGTCACGCCGCGCGTCAGGGCCACCGCCTTCAGCAAAGCCTGGCTCACGCCGTAGCGGACGGCGGTGTGCAGCCGTCGCTCTACAGTGATCCGCTCCGTGGGTACGGCCTTTTCATCTTCCTTGGCATCCCTCCACAGACGAGCCGGTGTCGTCAGCAACTCTCGGCGAGACATTCCCGTGGACTGAGGCAACGGTCTGACCACCTCCACCGATTCGGTCAGGCTGTCTACTTCCTCGGCGAGTTGGCGGAAGCTGGTGATCTCCCGTCCTTGCAGCAGCGGGGCCACGGCGCGACGGATGGTGGACAAGCCCTCCTCGGTGCGGAAGACCGGATCGCGGCCCGCTTTGCCGCTGAACTCCACCGCCACACAGTCACCCCAGGCCACCTGACCATCGTCCAGCACCAGGCCAACCGACACCGCTTCGGCCACCTCGCGGACACGACGGAACCCGGGCGTCACAGCAGGAGCGCCATACCGCTCAGACAGGGGCATGGCATTGGACTGAAGCGCGGCCAGATCATCGTAGTAATACGCGCCCACAGCGGGCACGGCCAGGATACGAGTGATTTGTGTCATTTGATAGATCCTTGGTAACACTCTAGATTTTCAGCAGAGGCGGCCCCCATGCCGCCGGTCCGCGGGCGTGGGAGCCCGCTCTGCTCAATCTGGCTGCACGTTCAGGCTCGTCATCTCAAAGCCCACGCCCCCGGTGACGCGAAGCCGCTTGCTTCCGCACGTGCAGCCCCGGTGCAGAGCCTCCATCATGATCGTCTGGGGCAACTCGTCCGCCCACTGGCTCAGATCGGCCTGCCGCCCGCAATCGAGGCAGGTCATCTCGATGGGCACGCGCTCAAAGTGCAGGGTGGCTCCCTCGGCCAGGGTGCCCTGGCTGAGATAGTCGAAGAAGACCTCGACCGACCCCGGGACGATGGCCGATATCATGCCCACCCGCAAATAGATGTCGGTGATGCGCTGCCCGTCGGCGTGTTCCAGAGCCATGTTCAGCATCGCCTGGGTCACCGGCATTTCGTGCATCAAAGCTCCACCATGCTAATGGCCTCTGTACGGCAGGCCGTAGCGCAGATACCGCAGCCCCAGCACTTCTCCGCGTCAAACAGCACTCGCTTCCTCGCTTTTCCATCAATCACGATTTTGGAGCCATCGCGGTAGAATGCGCCGAAATAACAGCGCCGGGTACACAGCCCACAGTGGCTACACTTATCCCAATCGCAGACGGCGACGTGGTGGCTCCTGGGCCACTGCTTCTGCATCCCAATCGCCATTGACCCGCGGAAGGGATAGCAGTCGCAGGTGCAGCAATTGCAGAAGCCAAAGAGTTCGTGTCCCTGCCAGGCTCGCCGGCCCGTGTGCATCAATCCGGCCCGGTCAGCATTGATCACGATGGCCTTGCACTCTTCTTTCGTAACGCGCCGCCCGTGCCCCCGATCCAGGGTCAGGCGCGCTCCTTCGTCCAGGCGGATACACACCTCAGAAGGCCGATTGCAGGCCATCACAATGGCGCGGCAATCGCAGGGCACTACCACGTGGTCCGTGGCCGTCTCCACCTGCTCCAGGGCCTCCTCCAGGAGCAACACGTCCCGGTTGGGGATTTTGTGGTAGGCATCGGGGTCCTTCTTTATCTCCTCGACCACCGGCATCCACAGGTTGATGAACTCCTGCAACTGCCACTCGATCACGGCGTCGCGGGCGTCGGCGGGGATGTCGCCCCAGTTTTCGTACATGGCCAGGGGGTCCAGTCGCCGATAGAACGTGGCCGCCTCATAGGTTGCCACGTCACCCTCAGTCTGCTTGTCAACTACCCCCCGGCTGTAGGCCCTGTGCAGAAATGCCTCGGCCTCCTCTGGCGACATCTTCATCATGTCGGCCACCTGATCCATCGTCATGGCCCGACCCTTCATCTGCACCACGAGCTCCATCTCGCGCTTGTCCACCACTAGGTGAATGTACGGCTGCATGGCTGGCGGAACCTGGAACACGCGCGTAAACTCTTCTAACAGTGTCATCTTTGCTCCTCAATTCTAGGATGTTTCACGCTGCCATTGATGCAATGTTCGACTTTGTTCAACTCGAAACGCCAAACTCCAAACTCGAAACTGGATACAGGCGTACGCCGCGCCACAGCCAGACGCTCTCTGCCAGTTGTGAGACGGTCAGGGCAACGGCAGCCAGCGACGCGCCAGGCAGGAGGCCCAGCTTACCCCCTATCAGGAGCACCGACCCCAGCGCCAGCAGGTTGAACACCGTGGCCTGGGCAATGGCGCTGGTGGCCTTGCCGGTGACGACAATGCCACGCAACATGTTCACGACGACGGCCAGTACCGGCAGCAACGCCGCCAGCCGCAACGCGGCCACCGCAAACCCGGTCAGATCCTCGCTGAGACCCGCGATCTGCTGTTGCCACCAGGGAGCCAGCGGCGTGTAAGCAATGATCAGCAACAGGGCCAGCGACCCAATGCCCACCATTATGGCGAAGCGCCGCAGGATCCTCATGGCGGCTGGGCCGTCCAAGAGGGCGACGACCACTTCTTGCAGGCTGAGCCCGAAACTGCGTAGGGCGAACAACTGCCCGCTGACGACCGGCCAGGTGGCCAGCGACTCGATGGGGTAAGGTGAGCGGGTCAGGCCAGAGTTGATAATCGGAGTGGTCGAGAGCGTGATGGCGGACGTGAGGGCCAGGGGCGCATAGAAGCGGAGCAAATCTCGTAAAGTCAAAGGGATGCCGTCAGTCAGGGGGGCTATCCTTTTGATCTTCTGCACCGCTGGCTGCGCCACGTACCAGACGTAGGCCGACTCAGCTATGGACGACGCGCCCAGCGCCAGGCCGCCCACTGTTGCACCGTCTAGCTTGCCCCAGGCCAGTCCCGCCAGCGAAACGCCTGCAGCGGTGAATAGCCGGATCGCGGTGCCATAGCTTATCTGACGAGTGTAGCCATGCCGGATCATCAAGCCCTGGTGGAAGCGGCGAAAGCCGATGGCTGCGGGCCAGAGGGTCATTGCCCAGAGGACCGGGCGCACTTTGACAGCGATCTCAGCCGGCGTTCCGATAAGCTGCGCAACTGCAAAATCGAACAGGGGCGTGAAACCCACCAACAACATGGTTGCTGTCACGATGGCGTTGAGGCCCAGCGTGAAGCGATGCAACAAGCGATACGATTCCCGGTCGCGGGCCAGCGCATTGCTGGCAGTGAGCAGGGAGATGATGGGACTTTCCACTGCCAGCGCCAGCGAGGTAGCAACACCCAGTGCAGCCAGTTGCAGCTTGGCCTCAGCCATACGAGCGATGATGGCGTTGACAGCCAGGCTTTCCGTTGCCATGAGTAGCCAACTGGCCGCCAAGGGCAGCCAGAAGCGCAGGACGACAGATGGGCTCAGCCCGGCGGAGTCGTTCCGCCGGGCATCCACTTGTTGGATAGACACGGAATTCTCTTTCTTACTACCTCGAAAGTCCTGAAGTCGCCCGCCGATTCCACACGTATAGCAGGATGGACAACGCCGCCACCAAAGGCCCAACCAGCAGGAAGGTCGCCGAAAGAGTGGTTCTTTCAGCGATCAACCCCAGAATGGGGGGGAGGACCGTAGCCGTGGTGGCCCATGCCGTATTGAGCAGCGCGAAGGCCAGAGCCCGGCTATCTTGGTCAGTATCTTCAGCGATCAGCGTGAACATCCCAGGGTTGCGTAGCCGGTCTGCGCCATTCCCAAGACACCCCACCAGTGCCAGGATGGGAGCCGTGGTCAAGAAAGGAGTCAACGCCAGAGCCAGGCCTCCAATGGCCACGCCTGAAAGGGTGGTCACGATCACCCCCAAACGATTGGCCAGGAATGCAAAACCGAATTGCGCCACCGTCGTAGCACCTGCTCTAAGTGTGGTCAGCAAACCGATGGTCTCCGTGGAAAGTCCCAGGTGGTTCAAGTATACCACGTAGAAGGAGCGTCCCATAGCCATCCAACTCGCCGTTCCCAATATCATGACCAACACGGCCATCTGCATGGTTCGGTTTCCTCGAACCAGCCCAAGAGCGCTGCGATGGGACAGAAAGAGCTGTTCGAGAAAGGTGCCTCGTTCCGCCGTCGGGAGTTTCGTGCCAGGCAGTTTGTAGGACAGAAGCAGGCCCAGCATCCCCAGCAGAACGACCAGTGTGAAGACCGGCGGGAAACCCACGAGACGGACGATGAGACCACCCAGGACTGGCCCTACGACCACCCCCAGGCCCATCAGGCCGCCGCCCCAGCTCATGATTTCGGCATGTTTGCCCTGGGGTGCGACCTGGGACAGATACGCCATGGCTGTGACCCACAAGCAAAGGTCTGCCATCCCCACCAATACCTGGCTCACCACCAGCCACAGAAACGGGGGAGCTAACAGGCTCGATATGCCAGCCCCGATCCAGAAGACAAAAGCCACCAGGATCATGGGCCGCCGCCCCAGATAGTCGGACAAGAAACTGCCGAGGATGGATAGCAGGATGCCCGCCAGGCCGAAAGCCCCGGTGATGATCCCCAGGATAACCTCTGAAGCCCCCAGACTGAGCGAGTACAAAGGTGCAATGAGCTGAGTCACCCCAAGTAGCAAAAAGTGAAGAAACAGGATCGTCAAGATCAGCACGCTGCCGATACCTGGGAGGAGCCGCTTGTTCAGCCTAGTCATTGCCCGACCACCCAGCCGGTGCCGCTGCTTTACACGTGCCCATAGTAATCCCGGTGGACCGCCACTGAGTAGGCGTAGTCCAGCAGCGTGCCCCAACTGAAGATCGGGATGTCAATCTCGCGCTGGATGGCGCGGGCAAAGGGCTGCATGCCCGTACATTCCAACACCATGGCCCCCATGTTGGGATGGGCGC
Source organism: uncultured Anaerolineae bacterium (assembly GCA_964592085.1). Classification (GTDB taxonomy): domain Bacteria; phylum Chloroflexota; class Anaerolineae; order VGOG01; family VGOG01; genus CAZQDO01. The sequence continues at coordinate 10,840 of CAZQDO010000032.1, forward strand.
GGTAGAAATCAATCGCCACCGGCACAAACTCTTTTGCCGCTTTGTCATAACGGGCCTCTGGCGGGTCGGCTCGCTTGGATGAGTTCCACAGTTGCTCGAACTCAGGGCAGCGGCCATCATCCTCAGCGCCTTCCAGGACGTAGTTGCTGCCCGGCTGGATGCCGACCGCAGCCAGGTGGGCTTCCGTCATGAACGCCTTCTCCGCCACCAGGATGCCCACCACCCTCTCCGGACCGATGAGCTGCTGGGCAAAGGGCACCTGGAGCAAGCTGGACATGAACACCGGCACGTCCACGTAGCCAGCAACGTCTTTCTGAAAGTAGGCAAAGTAGCCACATTCGGCAGCGATGGCCCGGCAGCCCATCTTCTCCAGCTTCCTGGCCGCGCGCTGGATCGGTGCCAGGCAGGGCGACTTGTCCTCTTCCCGAACCAGCGCCACGATGTCCACCCCCTCGGCGATCTCGTACTGGATGGGGAAGGGGTAAGCGCTGGCGTTGCGCACATCGCCGGGAAAACCGGGGTAGACGTCGTCCAGGATGATGATGCCCAGGCCCATTCCATAACAACGATGGTCCTTGCGGGCTTTTATGTAGTTGATGCCCATGTCGCGGTTGTGGTACATCATTTCATCTCCATTTCGGTTTCAGGGATTGGCACAGTTGCTTGCGTAAAACGTCAAACGTGTTGCGTGAAGCCACGTTTCACGAGCTACTCACCGATCACCGCTTGTATCGTCTCTACCACGTCCTCCGGCAACGGCTCTGCGCGATGGCTCTCGATGATCTGGCGCACCTTTTGATTGGCCCGCTGCTGCAGTGTGGTTTTTCCCTCGGCAGCCCAACGGTGGTAATTGAACCGGTCGGACACGGTTGGAACCCAGTCCTCGCGGACGTGGCGCAGGGTGTGCTTCGCCTCCACGAAGTGACCGTCGGGGCCGACCTCGTGGATCAGGTCCAGGGCCAGGGTCTCCTCGCTGATCTCCAGCTTGCGCAGGTAGCGCCTGAGCCAGCCGATGATCTCGTCGCAAAGGACCACCAGCTCCAGCGAGCCGGTCATGGCACAGTCCAGATAGCCGACGTCGTGGATCAGGTTGGCCCCGCCGACGGCGTTGGCGAACAGGGTCAGGGCTGCCTCGGCCGCGGCCTGGGCGTCGAACACCTTGGCGTCGCTGCAACCGGCCGTGCCAAAGATGGGGATTCCGTTGTGATGGGCCAGGTCCCAGCCAAAGGGACCTCCGTCAGGGGCAGTATATGCGCCGACCATGGTGCGCATGTCCATCGTCCCACCGCCGGGTCTGCTGCATAAGAACGGCGAGCCCTCGCGCTTGAGCTGCGACAGCACCAGCCCGGCCAGTTGACCGGCGTTACCCAGGGCCATCGCTCCGGCCACCGTCATGGGCGCGGCCATGCCACGACTGCTGACCGGCGCGTAAATGCTGGGCAGATTCCGCTCGGCGGCATAGAGCAGCCTTTGCACGGCATCTTCGTTGTGTCGAAAAGCCGACGTAGGGTTGATGTAATTGATGACGAACGGGTGGCGCTGGAGCGCCTCCAGCCCGCCGGCCACGGCGGAGGCCATCTCCAACGAGTAGACCGTGCTGGACGTCTCCATGCCCACGAAGACGATGGGCTTGGTGCTCTCTCGCAGCATGATGGCCATCTGATGCCGCTCGTAAGCTTCCTGCGGCACGTCGGATGGCAGGAACATGGACATCACGAAATCCAGATTGGGCAGAGCGTCCACCAGGCGCACGCCCTGGACCACGTCGTCCAGCACGGCCTTGCGGCGCTCCCCGCTGTGCAGGTCGTAGATGCTCATGCAGTCGGAGCCAACGCCGAAGTAGCTGCGATAGCCGCCCAGCGACATGGCCCGCTGGCCGTTGCGGTCGTAGATCGTGACGTTCTTGGGCACGGTGCGCAACGCCCGCTCCACCAAATGGGGCGGAAACCGCACCCGGTTGCCATCGGAGATGCTGGCCCCGGCTTTCCTGAACAGATCGAGGGCTTCCTGGTCGTAGAAGCGCATCCCCGTGCGGGCCATGATCTCCAGGCTGGCCTCGTGCAGCAGGTTGATCTGGTCATCGGTCAAGCTGCGAAACTGAATCGCTCGGTGCTCACTGAAATGATCATATCGCTTTCCCATCAATCACTCCTTTGCTATGCATAATGTCAACCTAAGGCTCAAAGCCCCGTCCCCGGGGCGCCCCGGAGACGGGGCTCAGAGCTTAAGTTGACCCAGATGCTTTGCTATGCCACGAACTGGATGCTTGCCAGCTCCCGTTCGGCCTCTTTGGCGATCTCGTTGATCTTCTGACCAACATCCTGCGGCAGTGGCTCAGGCTGGTGCGTCTCAAGGATCTCAAGGGCCTTCTGAGTCACAATCTCCTGGTAGGTCTTGCCCCCTTTCTCCGCCCATGCCCTGGGACTGTCGCGGTTCAGGAACCTGGGCTGCCAGAGCTCGCGCTGGAAGTGGGTCTTGGTGTGCATCACGGTCAGGAAATTGCCGCCCGGCCCAACCTCGCGGATCACGTCAAGGGCCATCTTCTCTCGACTCATATCAAAGCCGCGGATGACCCGCTTCACGTAGCTGATGATCTCGTCGCACATGACGATGGCGGCGGGATTGCCCAGTAACCCCTGGCCCAGGTAGCCGACGTCGTGAATCAGGTTTGCCCCGTCCAGGGCCGACATCAGCGTCCCGAAGGCGTGCTCCATGGCTGCCTGCGCGTCGAGACAGTGGGCGTCGCTGCCGACGGTGGACCACATCGGAATCCCGTAGTAGTGATAAATGTCGGCGAAGGCCGAATTGGTCAATCGCAAACCGGGTGCGCCATACGAAAAGGTGCCCGTTTTCATGTCCAGGGGAATGGCCCCGAAGCCGGAGATGATGGGCGAACCCTTGCCCTTGAGCTGGTGAAGGACGATGCCGCTCAGCGCCTCGGCGTTGGCCTGCACGATGCCGCCGGCCAGGGTCACTGGAATGCTGGCCCCAAGGATGTCCCCAGGGGGATAGCAGATGGGGATGCCCTTTTCGGCGCAAAGGAGCACCTTGCGCACTGCGCTGTGCGAGTGGGTCAGCGGGGCCGTGGGTTCGGAATAATGGATGAGAAAAGGCTTCTCTCTCAGCGCTTCCTCTCCACCGGCGATAACTGCCGCCATCTCGATAATGACCGCCAGATCCTCCTGCCCCGCCGCGGTGAAGAACATGGGCTTGATCGAGCTCTCCATCATGGCTTTGGCGCACTCGATGTACATCGAGTTGATCGGAACATCGCTCGGCAGGGCGAAGGAAGCAATGAAGTCAACCTCCTGGCAGTAGTCCGCGACCCTGGCAGCATTGGCCACGTCCTGCCGCAGCGAGCGTCGCGTCTCGCCCGTCCTCAAGTCAACGGTGCTGATCAGATCCGTGCCCAGCCCGAAGTGGATATTCCGCCCCTCCAGGCGCATCGCTTCTTCCCCCATCCTGTTGTAGATGGTGATACGAGAAGGAGCGCTGCGAATGCACTCCTCCACCAGCCAGTTGGGAATCTGAACTGTAAGCGCAGCGGCGTCGCCGCCTTTCACCCGGCATCCGGCATCTCTCAGCAGTTGAACCCCTTCCTCGTGAGACACACGAACGCCGATGGTTTCCAACACCTCCAGACTGGCCCGATGGATCTGTTTGATCTGCTCCTCTGTCAGGAGCCTGTAGTTAGGTACGCATTGAGTTTTGAAGCCACTGTCCATGAGTCCACCTCCTTGAATTTGCGGTTTTAATCTGCTCCGTCGGCAGGAACCCAGCCGCCTGCGGATTTAACAGCGTGTCCATCAATCGAGGACACGTTACACGGCAGAGGATCCTCTCCTTTCAACACAGCGAGTACTGCCGGGCCAGCACCTCACTTCTTCACCCCCTTGAAAAGAGGTTTACGGGCAATAATGTCAAATACGATGGAGACAGCGTCCTCTGGCTGTCGGATGTCGAACGTATAGCGCACTTCTTCCAGCGAGTGCAGGGTAAATGCTGACAATACTCGCGTGATGTCTTCGTAACTCGTATAATGATGGGGAATGTTGTCCTCCCCGCTTCGAGAGCCTATAAAGGTGTGAGGTTCAAGAAGGCTACCACGTCCATAAGACGGATCATTTCGCGACAAGATATCGAAACACAGGAGCCCACCTGGACGTAAGATTCTCGCAAACTCCTGAAGTGTCATGACAATATCAGAGAGACGGCTGTGATGAATGGTGGAAAAACAGCAAATCGCATCCATGCAGGCTGTCTGAAATGGCAGTGTTGTGAAGCTGGCCGTCACAGGGTACAGACGACCCGGTTGGTCTCGGTTGACAGGCCGCGTGAGTGACGTGAGCGTCTCATAGCAGATATCAAGCGCATACACGGTGAAGGCATGATGCGCAAGATAGCGACTATGTCGTCCCGTTCCACAGCCAACATCAAGGACAGAAATGGCATGCTGGCCTCTCAGCAGGTGGATCATTTCAGACACCCTGGGGGCAAGGCTGAATTGGTAGCCCGTAGGTCCTTCGATCAGTGAGATGTGATGTGTGCGCATAGTGCGTGTTTCTCTTCTCAGTAGCCCAACTATTTGATATGCTGACTTTGCCCAGCAGTGAGGCCAACCCTTCGACAGGCTCAGGGCGCCGCTTGGTTGGCGCGCCATCCCACGACATGTCCCCAGCCTTACCCCCCGGTCAGTTCCTCTTCGCCCTGTCGTCTCAGCCTCTCAAGAGCAGCTACCGTCTCATCAGGCAGAGGCGGAATCTCGTGAGTCTCATCGGCTTTGTTAGCAGGCCCGCCGCCGCAGAGCCCCCTGGATTAGAAGGGCTCCATATCAATTCCTCTTGTTGGAGTAGCTCGGCCGCATACAATGGCTGCCCAAATGATACCTGGGTTTCATAATCAATCTGGATGTTGCCATCATCCCCCGCAAAGGCATCGAACACTTCCCGGTTGACCCTCTCAAATTGCACAAAGTCCAGATCGGTGGGCTCGGGGGCTTCTATCCCTGCACAAGCGGCACCAAAAAAGGCTGTCCAATCTTCTGTGTGCGATTGATTATAACTCAACGTATCAATTTGACCATGCCCAAACAGGTTCCGTACTGGCGTTCTGTGCCAGGATTTCTCTATCCTACTGGCTACTCCTTCCAATGCAGCCAGCTTTGGAAAGAGCATATCCGCAAAGGCTTTGTTTACGAATTTATAGGTGATCAGGGCCACCCACCCCTGCTTCCTGAGAATACGACGAAGTTCTGCACAAGCTTCTGGCTTGAACCGATGAAAAGCATTCCCCACCACGATGAGATCAATGCTGTTTGCAGCCAAAGTGGTTTGCTCGGCACACCCGGCAATGATTTCGATAGTGGGAAAGTCGGCCAATGATGCAGATGCTACTTTCCGCATTGCTGGGTCTGGCTCTACTGCGAAGACTTTGGCGCTTCTAGGGGCAAACATTCTCGCCAATTGACCAGTGCCAGCGCCTATATCAGCGACAATTTCAACTTCACCTATATGCTCTAGCAGATCACCTACCATTTCACTGGCATAGGGAAGCCGATATTTCTCATACAGCGTCGCTTTTTCAACACTGATAGCACTAATCATCAATCTCTCCGATGCTCTAACCAGACTTGGCTTTTCTCTCCGCGTACCCTCCGAACGAAGTGAGGTCCGCTTCATCGAGTGTTAGGCGGCTTTACGCTCTCGCGATGACGGTCATCCTCATGACACCCTTTTCGTATATTTGTGCACCTCTCGTTTGGTCTGTGGAGACAGCGAGTCATAGAGGAAATTGGCAACGGCTGGCTCCGCACGCGACGCGATCTCCACGGTTTTTATGCCATTGGCCTTCATGCGCGCAAAACATTCTCTAATAACGGCTTTGGCAAAACCTCGTCGGCGATACGCTGCATGAGTTCCGACCGGCTCAATGTATCCACTGTGTTCATTGGCTCGGTCATGCCACCCGACACAATACGCGACCGGTTGCTTGTCAGGTGAGAAGACCGACAAGTTATACTCGTCAATATAGTCGGGCGACGCCATCAGACCTTTCAGGTTCTTTTCCGTATAGTTGGGGTTTTCGAAGGCACTCTGCACCAAGGCTACCCTGCCCGCATAATCAAGAGATTCTGAAAACGCCCGTATGATGAACCCATCTTGCAGGTTATAGCAGAGATCAATCTGCTCCAGATCGTAGGTCCGTTTGTTTTCAAAATGTCTCAGGAAAGAGAATCCCTGTGCTTCCAGACGGGCGATCTTCTGCGTATCATCGCTAAAGACATCGATTTCAATGGCTTCTCGTGTGACCGCCCATGTGTTTTCCATCCAACGGAAGACATCAGGATAGATATAGTGATACTCAGGCAGGACTTCGACAAACAGATCATTCTTGCCATATTCTGAGATGCAGAGGCCAACGATTCCCTGGTTATCTGCCCGCCAGACATGCACGTTGTCCCTGAAGAACCGATCATGTGGGTCTTTGTTGGCATGGACGTTGTATCTCCAGAAATTCATCCTCCCGGATTCCCAAAGCATACAGGGATCTTGTGTTGATAGTGCATTGAGGAACTCACAGATTTCTTGATATTCTTCATCAGTATTGCCATAGACCATATCGCTTATGCTCATTTCTCTCCATCACTCGTTTCTCTTCGGCGTCTCAGCTTCTCAAGAGCAGCTACTGTCTCGTCAGGCAAAGGCGGAACTTCGTGGGTCTCGACGATCTCTCGGACCTTCTCCCGAGCCCGCTGAGCCATGTCCTTAGCGCCGTCCGCCTGCCAGACATCGTAGCGCTGGCGGGTCAGGAGCTTCGGCGACCACAGTTCCTTTCGGAAGTGGCGGAGAGTATGTTTCTCCTCAAGGTAGTGCCCCCCAGGGCCAACCTGCTCAATGACGCTGCGGGCCAGGGTTTCGGCGTTGACCTCGATCCCTCGGATGAACCGCTTGGCCATGCCGATCACTTCGTCGCCCAGGACGAGCATCTCCGTTGAGCAGATCATGGCCATGTCCATGTAGCCCACGTCGTGGATCAGGTTCAGACCAGCCAGGCCCTGTGCCAGGATGGAGAACGCGCTCTCAATCCCGGCCTGGGCGTCCAGGGTCTTGGCATCGGTAGCGCCGGCCAGGCCCCAGGTGGGCAATCCGAAGGACTGGGCCACCTCGGCCTGGGCTGCCAGCCCAAGACTCATCTCAGGAGCGGCGGTGCTCATGTTGCCGGTGGCCATGTCGAACACACCCACGTTGCCACCCAGGAAGCAAGGCGCGCCTGGCCGCCGGAGCTGGATCAGCACCAAACACATCAGCCCCTCGGCGACGAGCTGGGCCACCGTCCCGGCCAGCGTCACCGGGCCGGTGGCGCCGGGCTGCACGGCCGGGCCGGGAATCTGAGGCATGGCCAAATCGGCGGCCACGAACATGCGGTCAACCACCTCGGCCGGCATGACCAGCGGTGAGATGGGCTCAGGGTAGGCCAGCACGAAAGGCCGCTCCCTGAGATTGTCCAGCCCTCCGGCGACCTCGGCGGCCATTTCGTAAACCAGCTCAACGCCTCGGGGCGAGTAACCGATGAAGACGATGGGCTTGACCGTGTTGGTCACGACGGCCTCGAACTCGTACACGTCGGCGGCCAGGGCCGGCACGTCCTGGGATGACCCCATGGGCATGACCCAGTCAATGTTCGGCAGGGCATCGGCCACTTTGGCCCCCAGCGCGATGTCGGCCACCCGCGTCTCGCGGATCTCGCCGCTGAAGGCATCCCTGGTATTGGGGCTGGCGGTCGAGGTGCCGTAATAACTCTTGCGCCCCTCAACCTCCATGGCCCGATTGCCATCTCGGTCGTAGATGGTGAAGCCTTTTGGCGCGGTGCGGATACATTCCTGGACGATGTGCCGGGGCACCTTGACCCGGTCATCCTTGACGAGCGCACCGGCCTTCTTGAGGAGCTCCACCGCCCCCTGGTGGAGAACGTTGCAGCCCGTCTTCTCCAAAACGTCAAAGGCGGCCTGCTTGATCTCCCATATCTGATCGTCGCTCAAGACTCGGAAGAACGCCGATCTGTTTTCGACGAAGGATGACTGGATCATGGAAACCTCCATGTTCTGAGTTGGAATCCCCAACTTGTTGGGGGTGCCGCGCGACAACCCCCAACAAGTTGGGGACTCCGGCTCGCTGCTCACACCCACTCCGAAAGCCCCACAAATCACTTGCCCACTACGTATACTGCGCCACGGCCCGTTCGACGATGGCGTGCACGGCCTGGGCTACGTCTGTGGGCAGCGGCTCCGGTTTGTGCTCAGCCAGGATCTCCTCCACCCGCTCGGCGGCCCGCTGCTCCAGGGTCTTGCTGCCCTTGGCCGTCCAGTCATCGTAGTTGTCTCGGTTGATGAGCCCCGGGTACCACCGCTCTCGATAGTGCGCCAGGGTATGCTTGGTGTCGAAGTATTGGCCGTCGGGGCCTACCTGGTCGATCAGGTCTACGGCCAGAGACTCGTCAGAGACGTCAACGCCACGGATGAAGTGCTCCAGCCAGCCCAGGATCTCGTCGCAGACCACCAGTTGAGCCAGCGAGTAGCACAAACCCGACTCCAGGTAACCCAGGTCGTGAACGATGTTGCCCCCGGCCAGGGCAGCCGTCATCAGGGTCAGAGCGGCCTCGATGCCCGCTTGCTGATCAATGCACTTGGAGTCGCTGCATCCGGCCAGGGAGAACATAGGCAGCCCATAGAAATGGGCCATGGCCTGGGCGATGCCCCGCCTGTCGGGGCACGCATACGGTTGGACCAGTGTTCTCATGTCCAGCGCGCTGGCCCCCCAGCCGGCCACGACGTAGGGCGCGCCCTCTCGCTTGAGCTGGGACAGCACCAGGCCAACCAGGGCGCCGACGTTCCAGATCACCTGGCAACCGGCCAGCGTAACGGGGGCCGTGGCGCCACCCAGCCCCACCGGAATGTACAGCGCAGGCAACCCCTTGTCGGCCAGGTAGAGCAGCTTCTGCAGTGCCTCCTCGTTGTGGCGCAGGCCGGTGGTGACGTTGATGTAGCAGGCCACAAACGGATTCAGCCGTAGCGCATCGGCCCCTCCCGCCACCGCCTCGGCCATCTCCACCGCGTCCGCGCAACCCGAAAACTCGGTAGTAACGAACACGATGGGCTTGGTGGTGTGGTTGAGCATGACCTCCATCTGGTAGCGGTCGGCCACCGCCTGGGGCACGTCTACGGGCAGGACCAGGGACATCACGAAGTCTATGTTGGGCAGCGCATCGGCCACAATCATCCCCTCGACGATGTCCTGGAGCACCGGCTGGCGACGCTCTCCGGTACGGTGGTCAATGATGTTGAGGCAGTCGGAGCCTGGGCCGTAGAAGCTGCGATGGCCCTCCACAGGCATCACGCGGTTGCCGTGGCGGTCGCAAAGCACCACCCGATCGGGGACGGTAGTGAGGGCCTTTTCGACCAGTCCGGGGGGGATGCGCACCAGATTGCCGTCGGACACGTGGGCGCCGGCCTTCTTGATCAGATCAAGCGCCTCCTGCTCGCACAGCCGCACGCCGGTGTGTTCCATCACCTCCAGGCTGGCCCAGTGGATCTTCTGGCACTGCTCGTCCGACAGGCGTTGGAATTGGACGCTGGGGAAAGTACGGTCGTTGGTTCGGAAGTTGGTCACAGTTTTGTCTCCTTCACTTCTTCACGCTTTCCTCCGCTCGCCGAACGACGGCTTTGATGGCCTGAGCGACGTCGTCGGGCAAGGGGTCAGGGACGTGGGCGGCCAGGATGTTGTCCACGCGGACAGTGGCACGCTCCAGCAGTGTGGTGCTGCCCTCCCCCACCCAACCGTCGTACTTATGCCGTTCTATCAGCTCCGGCGGTTCGGGGTACCAGTACTGCTGGTAGTGACGCCGGGTGTGCTTGGTCTGGAGGAAGTTGCCCAGAGGGCCGACCTCGTCAATCAGGTCCAAAGCCAGCGTCTCGTCGTTCACTTCCACCGCCCGCGTGCTGTGATGCAGGTGGCCGATCAGCTCGTGAGCGATGACGAACAGGGCCAGCGAACCCGTCAGGCCATTCTCCATGTAGCCCAGGTCGTGGATGATGTTGGCTCCACTGAGGGTAGCTTGCTGCATGGAGAGGGCGGTTTCCAGGGTGGCCTGACCATCCACCACCTTGGCTCCAGAGCCCACGATGCCAAATATGGGCAGGCCGTAGTAGTGGGCCAGCTCGGCTT
>CAZQDO010000033.1:0-6680 GCA_964592085.1 uncultured Anaerolineae bacterium
TAAAGAACAAATTAGGCAAGGGGGTGAAGTGCACCTTGCCAGCGGGAAAACCGGAGAAGCCTTTCATTGGTCTGTTGGTCTAGTAGTCCTTGGTCGGATGGTCAGGTCAACCCGAAACTCACAAACTCGGTAATCACAGGCTACCAGCGGAGGCGGCTCCCACGCCTGTCCTGAGCTTGTCGAGGGGCCGCCGAAACGCGGGCATGGGAGCCCGCTCTACTTCACCATTGTGGTTAGGGCTCCAGTTCCTCGCGGAGAAACTCCACTTCGTGAAACTGAGCCAGTTCTCTCTGAAAATACAGGGGAATTTTGCCAGTGGGTCCATTGCGGTGTTTGGCCAGGATGATGTCGGCGATGTTCTTCCGCTCTGTCTCCTCATCGTAAACCTCCTCGCGGTAGATGAACATCACCACGTCCGCGTCCTGCTCAATGGACCCGCTCTCGCGAAGGTCGGAGAGCATGGGCAGGTGATCCTTACGGGATTCAACGGCTCGGGATAACTGGGAGGCGGCCATCACAGGCACGTTCAGCTCTCTGGCCAGCCCCTTGAGTGCACGGGAGATAGACGAGATCTCCTGGACTCGATTCTCCGACCGGGTGTCTCCTCGCATCAACTGGAGATAATCAACTATAACAAGGTCGAGACCGTGCTCGGCGTGGAGGCGGCGAGCCTTGGTTCGCATCTGCAAGGCGGAGATGGAAGGCGTATCATCAATGAAGATGGGCACCTCCGAGAGGATACCTGTTGCTTCGACGAAGAGGGGCCATTCATTGTCCCTCAGATCGCCCAGGCGCAATCTTTGGGAATCTATGCCCGTCTCGGCTGAGACGAGTCGCTGCACTACCTGCTCGCGGCTCATCTCCAGGCTGAAGAAGGCCACGCGCTGGTTGAACTTGCGGGCGGCGTTCTGGGCGATAGAGAGGGCAAGTGAGGTTTTGCCCATGCCTGGCCGGCCTGCCACGATGACCAGGTCAGAGGGCTGCAAGCCTCCCAACAACTTGTCCAGCAGGGGGAAGCCCGTGGGAATACCGATGAGCTCGCCACGGTGTTGATACAGGTAGTCTATGCGGTCAAAGTAAGCCTTGATGATCTGTTTGATCGGCACCAGGTCGCGGATTATGCGGTTCTGAGAGACCCCAAACAGTACCTGCTCGGCCCTATCTATCACCTCTTCCACGTCCTCGGCGTCTTCGTAGGCAATGGCCGCGATCTGTCCCGCTGCGCTGATCAGCCGGCGCAGGATGGCCGTGCGTTTCACGATGTGGGCATAGTACTCCGCGTGGATGGCCGTGGGTACCGCATTGATCAGAAAAGTGATGTAAGCCGCCCCGCCCACCTCTTCCAGTTGGCCGCGCCGCTCCATCTCGTCGCAAAGGGTGACGAAGTCGGCTGGCTCCCGCCGGTTGTGGAGATCCCTGACGGCGTCGTAGATCCAGCCGTTTTTCTCTCGATAGAAATCATCGGGGGCGAGAAAGGGTGCTACTTTGAATATGGCATCGGGATCTATGAGAAGCCAGGCCAGGGCTGCCTCTTCCGCCTCGGTGTTATGAGGCGCCATTCTCTCTGACGTGCTCATCGTCTCACCATCATAGTCAGTTTGGAGTTTCGGGTTCGGAACTCATTCAAGTGGAAACTCATTCATCAAGGTCGAGGGTTTCAACGAAATCGCGGAAAACCGACAGCTTCTTCTCGTCAGAACTGCTTATTCCTTCGTCAGGCGTTATGGCAGCTCTGTCCATCACCGACTCGGCTACGAAGATAGGGGCCTTGGCTCGCACAGCCAGAGCGATGCTATCGCTGGGGCGGGAATCTATCTCCAGGGAATGGCCATTGCTGTCCAGAACGATACGGGCGAAGAAAGTGTCATTGCGCAGATCGTTCACCAGGACGTGGGATACTCTGGCTCCCATCTTGGTGATTACCGCTTTCAGCAGGTCATGGGTGAGGGGGCGGGCCAACTGGACTTGCTGCAATTCGAGGGTGATAGCCTCCGCTTCGAAGGGGCCAATCCAGATGGGCAAATACCTTTCGCTATCCATATCTTTCAAAATCACCACTCGATGCTGGGACATCAAACTCGCTCTGATGCTGTCAACCGTTACCTCGATCATTGCTCGCTGCCTCCTATCACGTTCATCCTGTAGAGTCGCCGCCGGTTCTGACGATTTTGATTATACCACAACAACCCAGAGCACACAAATCGCCGCGCGGCTCACAGTCGCACGAACCAAATTTGACACATCGAGGCTTGTTGCTGCGAAGATTCTGCGTGCTGCATGATGGTTCTTCCCAATCTCGAGAAATTGTTGTATAATAGGTTTCTGGAGGTAACCAGGGATGATACAAGGACAGAAAACCAAACTCAGAGCGATAGAGCGGGAGGACCTTCCCACCTTTGTCCGTTGGTTTAACGATCCGGAGGTGCGGCAATACCTGGCTATGTATATGCCCATGTCCATGGCCGAGGAGGAGAAGTGGTTCGAGCGCCAGCTGGAGGACCAGAACAGGCGGATCTTTGCCATTGAGGCCGAAGATGGCGTGCACATCGGCAGCATTGGCCTGGAAGGTTTCGACTGGAAGAACCGCCGTGCTGTCCTGGGCATCGCCATCGGCGAGAAGGCATACTGGGGAAAAGGCTACGGGAGCGACGCCATCCGCACCCTGTTGGGCTTCGCCTTTGGTGAGATGAACCTGCACCGTGTCCAACTGGAGGTGCACGATTTCAATGCCCGCGCTATCCGCTGCTACGAGAAGTGCGGCTTCCAAATCGAAGGCCATCAGCGGGAAGCCCTGTTCCGCAACGGCAGCTATCACGATACCCTGATCATGGGCATCCTGCGAGGGGAGTTTGAGGCCGGTCAACCGGGAGGAGAGTAATGAAAGAAGTCACGGTGAAGATGTACGGGGAACTGGCGGTTTTCGGGGGCTCGGGTAACCCGGCCCTGACCCAGGAGATTTGTGATTACTTGCAGGTTCCCCCGTCGCAGGTGGAGATCATAGACTTTCCAAATGAAAACATCTTCATCAGGCTGCGCCAAAGTGTCCGTGGGCGGGACGTATTCCTCATCCAGCCCATGTGCTCGCCGGTGAACAGAAACATCATGGAGCTCCTGATCATGATTGATACCTTGCGGCGGGCCTCCGCAGGGCGCATCACCGCTGTGATGCCCTTTTACTCTTATGGCCGTAGCGACAAGAAAGACCAACCTCGCGTGCCCATCACCGCCCGCCTCATTGCCGATTTGATCACCGTGGCCGGGGCCGACCGCTGGGTGACCATAGACCTTCACGCGGGCCAGATTCAGGGGTTCTTCAGCATTCCGGGCGACGAGATAACGGCCTTCAACATCCTCAGCGATTACTTCGTGAAAAAGAACCTGCCCAACGCCGTGGTTGTCACTGCTGACCTGGGATTCGCCAAGAAAGGTCGCAACTTCGCCGAGAAGCTGGTTTTGCCATTGGCCTTCGTGGAGAAGCGCCGAAGCATCACCGATGCGCACAGCGAAGCGCTGACCCTCATAGGCGACGTGCATGGCAAAAACGTGATTATCGTTGACGACGAGGTGGATACAGCGGGATCACTCATGGAAGCCGTAACTATCGTCAAAGACCACGGAGCCAAAGATGTCTACGCCAGCTTTACTCACCCCATGCTTTCCCCGCCAGCAGTGGAGCGTTTGCGAAAATGTCAGATCAAAGAGATGGTCACTACGAACACGATTCCCATCCCACCTGAAAAAATGCTGCCCAACATCGCCGTCCTCTCCGTGGCCCCTCTGCTGGGCGAGGTGATTCGCCGCGTCCACCTGGGGATCTCGGTGGGGGAGTACATGAAGGATGTGCCTGGTTAGATCATGTTTAAGAGTTTGCTGAGCAAAGTTATTGGAGACCCCAACGAACGGGAATTGAACAGGCTGCGGCCTCTCATCGCCGAAATCAACGCGCTTGAGCCTGAGTTCGAGGCGCTGTCCGACGAGGAGCTTCGCGGCAAGACGAAGGAATTCCTCGACCGGCTCCAGGCTGACGAGTCCCTGGACGATCTCGTGGTAGAAGCCTTCGCCGCGGTGAGGGAGGCGTCCAAGCGTACCACGGGCATGCGCCACTTCGACGTGCAACTGATGGGCGGCATGGTGCTGCACGAGGGCAAAGTGGCCGAGATGAGAACCGGTGAGGGAAAGACCCTGGTGGCTACCCTGCCCCTCTACCTGAACGCCTTAGCGGGCAAGGGGTGTCACCTGGTTACCGTCAACGACTACCTGGCCAAGCGCGACGCCCAGTGGATGGGCCCCATCTATCGCCTTCTGGGCCTCTCGGTGGGGGTTATCCAGCACGGGTCGGCCTTCCTCTTCGATCCGGAGTACCTGGCCGACGATGAACGCTATCAGTACCTGCGGCCCGTGAGCCGCCGTGAAGCTTACCAGGCCGACGTCACCTACGGCACCAACCACGAATTTGGCTTCGACTACCTGCGGGACAACATGGTAGTGGACCTCTCCCAGCAGGTGCAGCGGGACTTCTACTACGCCATCGTAGACGAGGTGGACTACATTCTGATAGACGAGGCGCGCACGCCGCTCATCATCTCCGGCCCGGCTGAGGAGCCGGATCCCAACTACCGCCGCATGGCCGACCTCGTCCCCCGCCTGCGGCGCGAGGTGGATTACGTCATGGACGAGAAGGATCGGGTGGTCACCCTCACTGAAGACGGAATCGAGAGGATGGAGCGGTGGCTGGGGGTGGACAACCTCTACTCCCCGGAGAACTTCGCCCTGACTCCCTACGTGGACAATGCCTTGCGAGCTCAGACCATCTTCCATCGCGACCGCAACTACATCGTCAAAGACGGGCAGGTGATCATCGTTGACGAGTTCACCGGCCGCCTGATGCACGGGCGGCGCTATTCGGAGGGGCTGCACCAGGCCATCGAGGCCAAAGAGGGGGTGGAGGTGCAGCGTGAGAATCTCACTCTGGCTACCATCACCCTGCAGAACTACTTCCGCATGTACGAGAAGTTGGCAGGCATGACGGGAACAGCGGTCACCGAGGCTGAAGAGCTGCACAAGATCTACGGCCTGGATGTGGTCGTGCTGCCCACCAACGTCGAGTATCGGGCTCTGGAGGGGGAGCTGGTCACTCAGAAAGAGCGGCGAGACGGTGTGGAGGTGGTAACCTATCAGAATCCCGGCAACGACGAGCTGTACTACAAGCGCATTGATTACCCTGATCTGATCTACAAGAGTGAAGAGGCCAAATTCCGGGCCGTGGTGCGAGAGATCGAAGAATTGCATGAGCAGGGACGACCGGTGCTGGTGGGCACGGTCTTCATCGAGAGGTCTGAGGTGCTCTCGGAACTGCTCAGACGCAAGGGTATCTCCCACCAGGTGCTTAACGCCAAGTATCACGAGAAGGAGGCGCTTTTCATCACCCAGGCTGGCCGCCCCGGCACTGTGACCATTGCCACTAACATGGCTGGCCGCGGCGTGGACATCAAGCTGGGGGGCGATCCGGAGGGCCTGGCGCGGGAGGACTTGCGTCGCCAGGGAGTGGATCTGACCACGGTCTCTCAACAGCAATGGGCCGAGGCTCTGGCCAGGGCAAAAGAGATCTGCGAACAGGACCGCAAAAAGGTGCTGGAATTGGGTGGTCTCCACGTCCTGGGTACCGAGCGCCACGAAGCGCGGCGTATTGACAACCAGTTGCGGGGGCGCTCCGGGCGTCAAGGCGATCCCGGTTCCTCCCGCTTCTACGTCTCCCTGGAGGATGACTTGATGCGCCGCTTCGGCGGGGAGAGGGTCAAGGGCTTCATGGAGTGGGCGGGGATGGAGGAAGACATCCCCATCGAGCACGATTTGATCACCAAGTCTATCGGGAACGCTCAGACCAGGGTGGAGGGCCACAACTTCGACATCCGCAAGCATCTCCTGGAATACGACGACGTGGTCAACAAGCAGCGGGAGATCATTTACGAGCAGCGCCACCAGGTGCTCAGCGAGGAGAACCTCAAGCCCATCATCATGGGCATGATCCACGAGGAACTTGCCAGCCTGGTGGCCATGCACACCACTGGATACGCCGAGGATTGGGACCTGGAAGCATTGCAGGCATCGTTGCGAACGATTATGCCCCTGCCGCCCTCCCTCACAGCAGCCCGCTGGAGGAAGCTAACGCCCCAGGAGATCGAGGAGCAGCTCCTGGCACTGGCTGAGAAACTCTACGAGGAAAAGGAGCGCCAACTGGGAGCGACGGACATGCGCCAGTTGGAGCGCCTGGTGATGTTGCGGGCAGTAGACAACCTGTGGATCCGCCATCTCACCGGCCTGGACAATCTGCGAGAGGGCATAGGTCTCAGGGCCTATGGCCAGCAGGACCCCTTACAGGCCTTCAAGAAAGAGGCCCACGAGATGTACGTGGAGCTCCTGGCCGCCATCCAGCGCGCCATAGTGGGCGACATCTACCGGGTCAGTCTGGTCAGGGAGCCACAGCCGCGCCCTATGCGCGAGATGCGCACCAATGTGGAGTCCCAGCGCGCTCCCCAGTCGGCCAGGGCGGCCGGAGACAGAGTGGGGCGCAACGACCCGTGCCCCTGCGGCAGCGGCAAGAAGTACAAACACTGCTGCATGCGCAAGGATTCGGCCCAAGCTCAAAGTGAGGCCAACGTGGGCAAGATAAAAAAGAGACG
>CAZQDO010000033.1:6780-16451 GCA_964592085.1 uncultured Anaerolineae bacterium
AGGATTCGGCCCAAGCTCAAAGTGAGGCCAACGTGGGCAAGATAAAAAAGAGACGTCGCCGGCGCAGGCGCAAGAAATAAGAAGTTTGGAGTTTCGAGTTCGGATAGGGAGAGTTGGTATGGCCATCACCACTTTTGCTCAACTGATAGAGGAAGCGAGGAAAGCGGGACCCAGGATAGTGGCCATCGCCGCTGCCCAGGAAAAGGAGATTCTCCTGGCGGCCCAGGATGCTGAAGCGCAGGAGCTGGCCGAGTGCATCCTGGTGGGGGATCGGGCGGCCATCACAGGCATCGCTCAGGAGAACTCCATAGACATCCGCCGCATGATGATCATCCACGAGCCGGAGCCAAAGCAGGCAGCGCACAAGGTGATGGAGTTGGTGAGGCTGGGTCATGCTCAGATGGCCATGAAGGGCAAGATCGAGACAGGGGACTTCCTGCGGGCCGCGCTGGACAAAGAGGTGGGTTTACGTGTGGGTCGCCTCTTGACCCACGTGGGCATCTTTGAGATCCCCGGTTTCGACCGGCTCATCTTCATCAGCGATGCTGGAGTGGTCGTTGCCCCCACCATGGAGCAGAAGATCGAGATTGTCCAGAATGCCATCTACGTTGCGCAACGTCTGGGGGTGGAGCATCCGAGGGTGGCCATCCTGGCCGCTACAGAGATGGTCAACCCCAAGATACCCACCACCCTCGACGCCGCTAATCTCTCCAAGATGGCCGACCGGGGGCAGATCAAGGGTGGCTTCATAGATGGCCCTTTGGCTCTGGATAACGCCATCTCCCCGGAATCGGCTCAGATCAAGGGCATCAAGAGCGAGGTTGCGGGCCGGGCCGACATCCTGATCCCTCCCGATGTCGAAGCGGCCAACGTGCTGGCCAAAGCCATCACCTATTTCGCCAAGGGGAACATGGCAGGGGTTGTAGTGGGCGGCAGGTCTCCCATCATAGTGGCCTCTCGCTCCGATCCCCACGAGACCAAACTGGTCTCCATGGCTTTAGGCGTGCTGCTAGCGACGCGGGTTTAAGCCGTCACCCGGCCAGGCGATGGGACACATACTGCCAATTTTGTAAGGAGGACAGCTATGCATCGAATCTACGGTATCGTGCTGTTCGTTGCCGGAATGGGGTTCTTGATCATGGGGGGCTATCTACTGTACAATGGGTATGTGGCCAGCAGACTTGTTCTGGACTGGCAAAACATATTATTCGCTGCTGGCATCTGTTTATTTGGATACTTGCTGGCTATAGCAGGGTACAGGATGTCCAAAGACGAGCGTTTCTGAGAGACCAAATTATTTAGCGCGCAAGTGCGTCTGCCATTAGGAGGGGCAACCATGCTGAATCAAGTCTATGGTCTCGTGATGTTCCTTGCCGGCGTAGCTTTCATCGCGCTGGGCGCCTATTTGCTGTATATGGTTGGTATCCTGGGTTGGGAAGACATGGTGATCATTGGCGGGATGTGCCTATTTGGGTATGCGCTGACGACCACGGGTTACAGGATGTCCAGGGGGGATCGCTTCTGACGCATTCCCCTCCGTTCATCTTCGAGAGCCTGTCCAACCCAGAAGCTGTGTGGCCGGAGATTGTTGAGCTGGGGCAAACTCCCCTGGCAGGTTTTGGGGTTGGGCCAGGCGCTCTGGATGAACGTCACCGGTGGAAGGAGCTATGATGCACCGAGTCTATGGTATCGCATTGCTTGTTGCTGGAATAGGGTTCGTGTTGCTGAACGCCTATCTGCTGTACACACGTAGGCTTTGGAGTTGGGAAGGCCTATTTCTTTTGGCTGGGGCTGGTCTGTTTGGATATTTGTTGGTTGTAGCCGGCTACAGGATGTTTAGAGGGGATCGTTTTTGAGAGTCTAGATCTGCTAATCCACAAATCAATAGCGCAACAAAGGGGTTGTAATGCATGTCAAGGGTTTCCACCAACAGAGAAGGAGGAAACGCATGATTGAGATCAGGATACACGGCCGCGGCGGCCAAGGGGCGGTTATCGCTTCCAAGGTGCTGGCGGCTGCTGTGTTTAGAGAGGGCAGGTACGTGCAATCTTTCCCATCCTTTGGCGTGGAGCGGCGAGGCGCGCCGGTCATGGCGTTCACCCGCATTGACGACCAGCCTGTGCGAGTCCGCTGCCAGATCTACGAGCCAGATCACATCGTGGTGCTGGATTCGACGCTGCTGGAAGCGGTGGACGTGACCGCCGGCCTGAAAGAAGGTGGATGGATTCTCATCAACAGCGAGCAGGATCCCGCCGCTTTCGATCTGCCATCCAAGTATCGGGTGGCCACCGTAGATGCTCAATCCATCGCCATCAAGTACGGACTGGGGCCTAAGAGTGCACCCATCGTCAATACGGCCATCCTGGGAGCCTTTGCCAGGGCGACGGGCATCGTGGGCCTGGAGGCCATCGCTGAGGCCGTGCGCGAGGCTGTTCCTATCAAACCGGAGGAGAATGTGGCGGCTACCCGGGAAGCCTACGAGAGCGTCAAAGCGTCCATGCCCCATCGCTAAGACGCTTTTTGTAAGGAGAAGCCTATGCCTGAAGAAGTTGTTTTCAAGACCGAGGCCGATATGCCTTATCTCCCTATATCCCTGGGAACGACTCTCGGCAACAAGACGGGGAACTGGAGGTACATTCGGCCTTTATACGTGGATAAAACCCCTCCCTGTAATCACCACTGTCCGGCCGGGGCAGACGTCGTCGGCTATCTGGCTCTGGTCAGGGAAGGAAAGTACAAAGAGGCTTGGGAACTGGTCAAGCAGGAGAACCCGTTCCCAGGGGTTTGTGGACGGGTCTGTCCCCACCCCTGTGAGACGGAATGTAATCGTGGGCAGCTGGGAGGGGCGATAGCCATTCACACCCTGGAGCGGTTTCTGGCCGACTATGCAGCGTCTCAGCGTCTCAGTGTCTCGGCGTCCCGGCGCTACGACGCTAAGGTGGCTGTCATCGGCTCCGGACCCGCTGGCCTCTCATGTGCCTATCACCTGGCTCTCCTGGGCTACCCGGTCACGGTCTTCGAGGCCCTGCCGGTGGTAGGAGGGATGATGAGGATAGGCATCCCGGCGTATCGCCTGCCCCGCGACGTATTGGACCGGGAGATCGCCGACATCGAGGCCCTGGGGGTGGAGATCAAGACCAACGTGCGAGTGGGCGATGACGTCAAGCTCTCAGATTTACTGGAAGATCACCAGGCCCTCTTCATCGGAGTGGGACTCCAGAAGAGTCGCAAGCTGAACGTCCCCGGTGAGGATGCCGAGGGCGTCATTCACGGCATGGAGTTCCTCAAGAGGGTGAATCTGGGTGAGGAGGTCCAAATGGGCCCCAGGGTGATGGTCATCGGCGGCGGCAACACGGCCATGGACGCCGCTCGCTCGGCATTGCGCCTGGGAGCAGAGGCGACGATCCTCTACCGACGCTCGCGGGCGGAGATGCCGGCCATCACCGAGGAGATCGAGGAAGCCCTGGCGGAAGGGGCCGAAATTCGCTACCTGACGGCTCCCGTCGAAGTGCTGACCGAAAGTGGCCGAGTAGCGGGCCTGAAGTGCGTGAAGATGGAATTGGGGGCGCCCGATGAAAGTGGTCGGCGTCGGCCTGAGCCCATCGCAGGCTCCGAATTCACCCTCGAAGCAGACACCATCATCCCTGCTGTTGCCCAGGAAGGGGACATCGCCTTCCTGGAAACTGGAAGGGAGACCGGTAAGCAACGGCTGATCGGAGTCAGGCAGGGGCGCGTCTTCATAGACGAAGCCGGGGCAACGTCTCTGCCGGGGATTTTCGCCGGGGGAGACATCGCCACGCCCTTCGGCACCGTGGCCCACGCCGTCGGCTCCGGGAAACGCGCTGCCCTGGCTATTGACAGGTATCTCAGGGATGAGGAGCTTTCGGGTTTTCCGCCCCTGGATGAAGCTGTGCGTGTCGCCCCCAGGGACATGGACCCTGCTGTTGTCCGCTTCGAAGACCTGAACCTGGCTTATTTTGAGGAGATAGGGCGGACTACACAATCCCAGATGCCTGTTGATGAGAGGGTGCGCGGTTTCGAGGAGGTGAACCTGGGATTCGGTGAGAGGGAGGCCCAGGCCGAGGCCGAGCGGTGCTTCAATTGCGGCACTTGCAACCTGTGCGACACTTGTTTCATCTTCTGCCCCGACGTGGCCATCGCCCGCCTGAGACCTGACAGGTTTGCCAAACCTGTCAGGTCTCCATACGAGGTGAACTACGACTATTGCAAGGGATGTGGCGTCTGCGCCGAGGAGTGTCCCCGCTATGCCATATCCATTGAGGAGGAGATAAAGTGGAAAAAGTGATCATGGGCAACCATGCTGTCTCCTACGGAGCGAAGCTGGCCAGGGTCCAGGTAATCGCCGCCTATCCCATCACCCCGCAGACCCAGGTCGTAGAGATGCTATCGGAGCTCTGCGCCGAGGGGCTTTTGGACGCCAGGTTCATCAAAGTGGAAAGCGAGCACTCGGCCATGGCCGCCTGCATCGGGGCCTCGTCGGCTGGGGCGCGGGCCTTCACCGCTACCTCAGGGCACGGATTGGCCCTGATGCACGAGATGCTCCACTGGGCGGCCGGGGCCAGGCTGCCCATCGTCATGGCCAACGTGAACCGGGCCATGGGCCCCGGCTGGTCCATCTGGACGGAGCAGACCGATAGCCTGGCTCAGCGGGACACCGGATGGCTGCAGATCTACTGCGAGAGCAACCAGGAGGTGATAGATACCGTCATCCAGGCGTTCAAAATCGCCGAGCAGGTGCTCCTGCCCACCATGCTGGTCCTGGATGCCTTCTTCCTCTCCCATACTGAGGAGCCGGTGGACATACCAGACCAGGAGTCAGTGGACGAGTACTTGCCTCCCTACGATGCTCGATATAAGCTTGACACCGGCGACCCTCACGCCTTCAGTGCTCTGGTCATGCCCACCCATTACATGGAGCTGCGCTACAAGATGCAGAAGGCCATGGAGGAGGCGATGGAAGTGGCCCGCCGGGCTGATGGGGAGTTCAGAGAGGTCTTCGGGCGCAGCTATGGCCTGGTGGAGAAATATCGTCTGGACGATGCCGAGGTGGCTCTGGTAACCTCTGGTACCATCACCAGCACGGCCAGGGTGGTGGTGGACGAGCTGCGTGATGAGGGCCACAAGATTGGGCTGCTCAAAGTGCGCATGTTTCGTCCCTTCCCCGTCGAGGATGTCCGGGAGGCGCTGGCGGGGGCCAGCAAGCTGGCGGTCATTGATCGCAACATCTCCTTTGGCTGCGGTGGCATCTTTGCCGAGGAGACAAAATCGGCCCTCTACAACGGGTCGCATCGGCCGCCCATCTTTGGCTTCGTCGTCGGCCTGGGCGGCCGGGACGTCACCCCCGCATCCATCCGGGGCATGGCCGAGTATACCCTGGAGCACGATGCGCCTGAAGAGGAGATCATCTGGAGAGAGGTCAAAAAATGACCAATGACTAATTGGGATTTGGTCATTGGGATTTGACTGGAGGTTAATCATGAGTTACGACATACCCGGTAGGGAACTTCTGCTTTCCGGCCATTACGCCTGCCCAGGCTGCGGGGGAGCGCTTGCCATGCGCCTGGCGTTGAAGGCTTTGGGCGAGGAGACGATCCTGGTTGTCCCCGCTTGTTGCTGGTCTGTTATCGCCGGGGCCTTCCCCTACTCCTCGGTGAAGATTCCCCTCTTACACACCGCTTTCGAGACGGGGGCCTCCGCGGCAGCAGGGGTCAAGGCTGGCCTGGAGGCACAGGGGGATACAGAGACCACGGTGCTGACCTGGGCTGGCGACGGCGGCACCTTCGACATCGGCCTCCAGGCCCTCTCCGGTGCTGTGGAGCGGAATGAGGACTTCATCTACACCTGCTACGATAACGAAGCCTACATGAACACCGGCATCCAGCGTTCCTCTGCCACACCCTGGGGGGCCTGGACCACCACCACGCCCGTGCAGCATCCCAATGAGACGCCCAAGAAGGACATCGTGGCCATCATGGCCGCCCACCGCATCCCTTACACAGCCACGGCTACCATCGCCTATCCAGAGGATCTGGTGCGCAAGTTCCAGAAGGCCAGGGGAATCCGCGGGGCCAAGTTCATCCACATCTTCTCCCCTTGTCCACCTGGCTGGAAGACAGAGCCAGCCTACTCCATCCGTATCTCGCGGTTGGCCGTGGAGAGCAAGGTCTTCCCCCTCTACGAAGTGGAGAACGGCGAGAAGTGGACCATCACCGTCCGACCCAAGCGGGAAGTACCGGTGCGGGAGTACCTCAAGCTTCAGGGCCGCTTCAGCCACCTCACCGAAAAGGACATCGAACTTATCCAGGCGAATGTGGATCGGGGATGGGGGAGGTTGGTGGCTAGAGCCGAAGCTAGCAGATAGATACAACAAGCCTCCTTCGCCTCATCAGAGGTGGAGGGGGCTTGTTTTCAGGGGGGATAGCGAAACTCGCCTTGTCAAAAGGTCCCCTCTGTGCTAAACTTGAGGCGTCTCGTTTGCCCTCGTGAAGTCGTTATCTCAGGAAGGGAGGAAGAAAAGTAACTGAGAAATCGCTCATCATCGGTGCCGGGCTGGCTGACCTGTCCACCGGCTGCTACGCCCAGTCGACCGATAAAGCTAAGTGGCTACCTCTTGGCGATAGGCTACCGGGCGCAGCGGAAGCCGACGTCGTCGTTGGCTAACTCAACGCCGCTGCAGCTCCGCTCGGTGGTGCGCACCAGATTCTGGTCGCTGAACCAGCCACCGCCTCGGATCACCCTATACTTTTCCCCAAAATAGGGAGAATAGAAGTCACCGCCGGGATATGCCTTGAACCAATCGGTCGTCCATTCGGCCACGTTGCCTGCCATGTCCAGCACACCGTAAGGGCTGGCCCCGGCGGGGAAGCTCCCCACAGCGGTGGTACCGCGATGACCTGCTTCCTTAGCGTTGGCTTTGGCTGCATCCCACTGGTTACCCCAGGGATAGGTGCGCGCATCGGTGCCCCGCGCCGCCTTTTCCCACTCCGCTTCGGTAGGCAACCTCTTCCCCGCCCACCCACAGTAGGCAACGGCGTCGTTCCAACTCACCTTCACCACGGGATGCTGAGGCTTGCCCTCGGCATAGTACCGCCAGGACGTGTCCCCGGCCTTCTCCGCATCGGTGACGTAGCCCGTCTCCTGCACGAACCTCTCAAACTCCTGATTGGTCACCTCCAGCTTGTCCATCTCAAAGCCGTCCACGAAGACAGTGTGCGGCGGCCTCTCGTCCTCGACATCGCTGCCCATGGTGAACTCGCCAGCAGGGATAGCGATCATGGCCGCCTCTATCGCGGGGCGCGGAGTCGTCGGGATCGAGGTGGCCGTCGCCTTGACTTCAGTTGGGGTACTGGTGGGCGCTATCGTCCCACCCTGGGGGATGATCAGCTTTTGGCCTATCTGCAAACGTGTGGGATCGGAGATAGCATTGGCCTCCTGGAGAGCCTCGACCGTAACCCCATACTGCTTGGCGATGGCCCCCAGAGTGTCGCCAGCCTGAACCACATAGACATCTGGTGCGATGGTCGGTGAGACGGAGGTTGATGTGACGGTAGCCTCTACCTGCTGCTGGGAAATGACGAGCTCCTGGTCTACCTGCAAACGGTTGGGATCGGAGATACCGTTGGCTTCCTGGAGGGCTTCCACAGTAACTCCGAACTTCTTGGCGATGGCGCCCAAAGTATCTCCAGCCTGAACCACGTAGATCACCGGCGTAGGCAAGGCAGGCGTCGGAGTGAGCGGTATGGGCGTTGCCGTTGGCATGGGGTTCATGGGAGTCGTCGTAACAGGGGCAGGGGGCCTTGTGGACGGCATCGGCGTGGTAGGGGTAGCCGTCAGCGGGATAAGGGTTGGGGTCGCTTGCACAGGTTGTGACGTTGGCGTAGCTCGTGCAAGCGTTGGAATTCGCGAACAGGCTGTTGCGGCGAGGACCAACCCCATCGCTACCAGCAAGAACCCTAGCTTGTTTCTTCTCATTGCAAAACCTCCGTCTGTAAATCCTTTTCTTGTTCGGCTGCCAGCATACTATACCACATTTCGCCTGGTCTGGCAACAGCGAAGAAGCCACCGTGCGGTTCACGCAGGTGGCTTTTCCACTCCATAAGTCATGGGTCAACCGACAAAGCTTTCAATGTACTCCAGCGATTGGTGCCGGAAATAGGTGTTGTACAGCTCGGCGTAGTGGCCGCCCTGGGCTATCAGGTCGTCGTGGTTGCCTTCTTCGATATGAAATTGGCTCCAAAACGAGGAGATGCTCATCAGTGGGTACCAGAAGAATCCTACCGCTTTCACGTCCTTTCCCCCTTTCTACAGAGGGCTTTCGCTTCGAAAACCCCGGATTCGCAGGATTTGCGGATTTCGCTCAAGGGTTTACGAATTCTTTCTCAATGCAAGCGGTTTGATCCGCTAATCCTGCCGATCCTGTTCTCATCGCTTGACAAGTGCGTGGTTTGCCCTATACTTACCAGGGTAGAAATCGGCACAGGGGATTGGGCTTGAAGTGGCAGTTCATAGCTGAGGCGAAGCGAATACTGGAGCGAGAGCAGGGGGCGATCTACAAAGATTGGGGGGGCAAGCTGCCCATCGCCCTGGCCTACCCCAACACCTACCAGGTGGGCATGTCCAGCCTGGGCCTGCAAACGGTGTATCGCCTGTTCAACCAGCGAGCCGACGTGGTCTGCGAGCGCGTTTTCTATGGGCAGGGAGCGAGGAGCAGGCCGCTGATTTCGTTGGAATCGCAGCGGGACGTCAAGGATTTCGCAGTCCTGGCTTTCTCTATCTCCTTCGAGATGGACTATTTCAACGTGGTGGAGATGTTGCGCCAGGCGGACATCCCACTGTTGGCCGAAGAGCGAGACGAGGGCTCCCCTTTGCTTCTGGCCGGTGGCCCCGCCGTAACCGCCAACCCCCAGCCTCTGGCCCCCATCTTCGACGCCTTCGCCATCGGCGAGGCAGAGGCGATTGTCCCCCCTCTCGTTGACACCTTGCAGGCCAACATCCCTGAAACCCGAGACGCCCTTCTCTCAGCGATGGCTCAGATACCTGGCATCTACGTCCCTCTCCAACCTCCGACCTCCGACCTCCAACCTCCAGTTAAACGCCAGTGGGCAGGTAACCTCGACGCCCACCCCACCGCCTCCGTCGTCCTCACCCCCGACACGGAATTCGGCGACATGTACCTGATGGAGATCACCCGTGGCTGTGGGCGAGGCTGCCGCTTCTGCCTCGCGGGCTACACCTATCGCCCTGTGCGGGAACGGAGCCCGACAGTCCTGTTGGCACAGGCTGAGGAGGGACTGCGCTATCGCCCCAAGATCGGCCTGGTGAGCGCGGCCGTCTCTGACTACTCGCACCTTGATGAGCTGGTCACGGGCCTGCAAGAGATGGGAGCCAAGCTCTCAGTCTCCTCCCTGCGGGTTGATCCCCTCCCCGAGTCCCTGGTTCGTGCCCTGGCTGTGAGTGGAGTCCGCACCTTGACCCTCGCCCCTGAGGCCGGCTCTCAACGCCTGCGCACCTTGATCAACAAGAACGTGTCCGAGGATGACCTGATGCGAGCTGCGGAGTTGGCCGCCCGCTACGACTTCGCGCAGCTCAAGCTCTATTTCATGCTCGGCCTGCCTACTGAGACCGACGACGATGCCCAGGCTCTCATTGAT
>CAZQDO010000033.1:16461-20876 GCA_964592085.1 uncultured Anaerolineae bacterium
TCATTGATTTGGTGCTGGCTGTCCAGGAACGCTTTCCGCGCCGCATCACGGTGAACGTCACCCCCTTCGTCCCCAAGGCCCACACGCCGTTCCAATGGGTAGCCATGTCGCCGGTCGAGAGGCTGAAAGAAGGGTTGACCCACATCAAGCAGGCTCTACGACCGGGGGGAATTGCCGTCAAAGCCGAGAGCCCTGCCTGGGCAGCGGTACAGGGCGTGTTATCTCGAGGCGATAGCCGGGTGGGGCAGGCTCTGGTCAGAGTGAAGAGAAGGTCTCTGGCAGCCTGGCGGCGGGCGCTGCGGGAATGCCACCTCGATACCGCCGAATACCTGCGAGAGCGCCCGTTGGATGAGCATCTGCCCTGGTCCGTGGTGGACAGCGGCGTCAGCGGCGATTACCTGGGTCGGGAGATGGAGAGAGCGATGGAGAGAAAGAACGGGTTGTGTCATTGCGAGTGGAGCGAAGCAATCTCCCGCCCTCAAATGCAAGCAACGGGGGGGATTGCGGCAATCCAGGGGATTGCTCCGTCGGCAAAAACCGCCTCCTCGCAATGACAGACCTGAACAGAAGGGTAGAACAATCTATGCTCCGACAACAAATCAATGATCTTGTTTACTACCGCTTTGCGAATTTGGCCTCCCGCGATGGGGTCTTTCATGGCGTGTTCACGCGACGGGGTGGGGTGAGCCCCTCGCCTTATGATTTCCTCAACGTAAGCTACTTCGTCGGCGATGACCACGAAGCGGTAGAGACCAACCACGACCTCATCTGCCAGGCCCTGGGCCTCTCTCGAGAGGACATCACTGCCGCCCAACAAGTCCACGGGAGCCAGGTGACTCTGGTAGGGGCTGGGGATCGCGGCCAGGTGATCCCCGCCGCTGATGCCCTGATCGCCGACGCTCCCGGCGTGGCCCTCATGCTTCGCTTCGCCGATTGCCTGCCCGTTCTGCTCTATGATCCTGTCCACCAGGCCTTTGGTCTGATCCACGCCGGCTGGAGGGGCACCGTCGGGGGGATTGCTGCAAAGACGGCTTTGGCTATGGTGGAAGCTTATGACAGCCGCCCCGCCGACATCATGGCGGGCCTCGGCCCGTGCATCGGGCCTTGCTGCTATCAGGTCGGGGCTGAAGTGATCGAACCAGTGAAGGCCAATTTCAACTACTGGCAAGAGCTTCTTCAGCCCCAGGGCGACGGCTCCGTTCACTTCGACCTCTGGGAGGCCAACCGGCGTCAGTTGGCCGAAGTGGGTGTTCAGAAGATCGAAGTGAGCCAACTTTGCACCGCCTGCCACACCGAGGAGTTCTTTTCTTACCGGGCGGAGGGAGGGCATACAGGATGTTTCGCAGTAGTACTGGGGAGGCGAGGTTAAGTTATGGTGGATATCGAGACCAATCTGCAGGATGTACAGCGAAGGATCGCTGAGGCGGCGGGCCGGGCCGGGCGCGATCCGTCGGAGATCGCTTTGGTGGCCGTGACCAAACTGTTCACCGTGGCCCACATCCAGGCCGCTTATGAGCTGGGGGTACGCCACTTCGGTGAAAACCGGGTGGGCGAAGCGGCAGAGAAAGTGCCCATCATCAACCAGTGGATTGAGGAACACGCCTTTCCGCCCATCACCTGGCACATGGTCGGCCACCTGCAGAGCCGCAAGGCTAAAGATGCCATCCAGTTGTTCGACATCATCCAGTCAGTGGACACCCTAAAGCTGGCCCGGCGTCTGGGTGGCTTCTGTGAGCGTGAAGGCAAGGTCATGCCCATCCTGCTGGAGGCCAATGTCTCGGGCGAGGTGGCAAAACACGGGTTTGCCCTGGACCGATGGGAGGAGGATGACGAGCAGCGGGAGCGCTTCTTCACCATCGCGGAGGAGATCCTGGCCCTGCTCCGGGTGGAGGTACGGGGACTGATGACCATGGCGCCCATCGTGGCCGATCCTGAGGAGGCGCGGCCCTATTTTCGGCGACTGCGGCGGCTGCGAGATGCTTTGGCGGAGAGGTTCCCAGAAGAATCCTGGCAACACCTCTCCATGGGCATGACCGACGACTTCGAAGTAGCCATCGAAGAGGGAGCTACCATGGTGCGTATCGGGCGGGCCATCTTTGGGGAAAGACGAACGTAAAGCGTAAAACGTGAAACGTGGCCTGACGTTTTACGCTTCACTGCTTGCGGCAGCAAAACGCAACCTACTGGAGGCTATAAATGGACTTTCTGGTCTATCTCATTGATATTTTCTTCTACTTGCTCAGCTTGGCTATCCTGGCCAGGGTGTTACTGTCATGGGTCAGGGTCAGCCCCTATCATCCTGCCGTGGAGTTCCTCTATCGGATCACCGAGCCTATCCTGGCTCCTTTGCGTAGGATCATCCCTCCCGTCGGCATGGTGGACATCAGCCCCATCATCGCCATGCTCCTCCTGCAGATCATCCAGCAGGTACTGGTGGCGATCATACGCAGTTTCTGAAACATTAGGGTAACCCTTGCGAAGATTTGACAGTAGTTTCGGATCACAGGCGTCTTCGCGCACCGGGGATTGGTCTCTTGCCGAAGTTATCCGCACCCTTCGCAAGGGTTCTGGCTCGATCTAAGGGGGAGCATTGAACGAAGCGGTGTCGTGGATTCTGGTGGGCGCTCTGAGCACCCTGTTGGGGATAGGAGCCTTTTTCTTGGCCCGGCGCTGGCATCACCAACGTCGCTATGGCACGCCTATCGCCCACGAGGAACTGCTGGTCGCTTATGGCCGCCAGATGGCTGGCCTGCTGGACAGGGAGGCGATAGGACGGTTGCTGGCGGTGGACGTGCCGGGCGCGCTGGACGTGTCCAGGGCTGTGGTGCTGTTGCCCGAAGGTCGCAGCCTGGTGGCGACGGGCGACGTCACCCTACGCTTGCCGGTTCACCATGCGGCGGTACGCTGGGTCGCGTCAGGCGGTGAGGCGATGCACGTGGGGGGAAGATTGCACGAGCTGATCGCCCAGGGAACCGCCGACCTGACCTGGACCGCGGCCTGGGTGCCGCTGATGCGCGGCGCCGATCTCTACGGGGTGTGGCTGCTGGGCGAGCGGGCCAAAGGACTGGCCTACGCGCCGGAAGACCTGCGCTGGCTGACGACGTTGGCCCGGCAGGCGGCCGTCGTCCTGGAGACCATCCGCTACGCCGAGCAGGAACAGCAACTGGCCAACGAAATGCAGGCCCTCTACCGGCAGGCTGTGGCGGCCCGCGAATCGGAGCGCGAACGGCTGTCTCGTGAGCTGCACGATGGCGTGCTGCAAGACCTGTGTGCCGTCACCCGGGACCTGAAGGCTCTGGAAGCCCAAGCAAAGACCGGGACGCCGTTCGAGGCGTTGGTTGCCCGCTCCGGTGAATCCGTGCAAACCCTGCGGGCCATCTGTCAAGACCTGCGCCCGCCGCTGCTGTCCAACAATCCGGCATTGGCGCTCAAGGCCCTGGTCGAACGGTTGGATGCGCAGTCGCCGGCCCCCATCCACATCGAAATCGCGGCCGAGGCTCTGAGCGTGCCGGAGGAGACCGCGTTGGCCATCTATCGCATTGCCCAGGAAGCGCTGCACAATGCCATTCAGCACGCCGATGCGTCGGAAATCGCCGTGCGTCTCACCCAGTACCCTGATCGGCTGCGCATGACCGTCACTGACGACGGGCGGGGCATCGCCGGCGGCTCCGACCTGCGGCGCTTCGTCGCTGAGGGACACTTTGGCCTGGCAGGTATGCGCGAGCGGGCCGCGATGATCGGGGGGCATCTGGAGGTCCAGTCTGCTGTGGATTACGGTACGGTGGTGATCTTGGAGATTCCTTGTTGAGGAGAGTTTGAATCGCTGAGGCGCTGAGGGACGCAGATTGCGCTGAAAAGGGCCTCAGCGGTCTCAGAGGTTTCAGCGGGGTCAGCGGTTCAGGGGACGTGCGCAGATTGGCACGCTGGTGTATGGGTTGGCGGAGGAGGAGATTGGGGTGGTGGAGGGTTTGGACCACGAATGACACGAAAGGAAGCGAAAGGCGCGAAAGGGTTTCGTGCTTTTCGTGGTCTTTCGCTTGTTCCGTGATCCAAAACACCGACGCGCTGAGGTATGAGTTATGCGGATTGACGGAGTAGGAGAGAAGAGAGCGTGAAAGCTACCGTTGCTGAGTCTCTTGTGTCCATCACAATCAAAAAGATTGCGGCGGCCGTACTTTTTCTAGGATTGACTTTGGTGTCCTGTGCCCCTCAGCCAACACCGAGTGTTACGCCATCGCCAGAATTGGCCTTGCCTACCTCAACGCCAGAGCCAACCACCAAGATCCCACCGACGCCATCCGTTACTTCAACCTCGACGCCAGTGCCGACGAGCACATCGCCCCCAAGTCCGACGTCAACGCCAACGAGAATACCGCCCCCAACACCCACACCGACAAGGACACCACTACCCACAC
>CAZQDO010000034.1:0-20674 GCA_964592085.1 uncultured Anaerolineae bacterium
CCCCCCCCCTGGGGGGGGCGTGGGGGGGGAAGTCGGCACAGACGTGGGCACAGGGGTGGACGTCGGTACGGGGGTGGGCTGCAGGTTATCTCCGAACTCGATCTGCATGGTGTCGCCGCCGGCGATGGCTACCCCCCAATCGTCGCCCGTGACGGAGTCGTAGCCAGGAGGGTTTTCCTCGTAGAGGAAATAGTTGCCTGGCATCAAATCCATGAAACAGTAGGGCTCATTGAGCCCATCAGTGATATAGTTGGCCACCGTTTGCCGGCCATCGGAGACAGTAAACATCGCCCCAGGCAGGAGCTCCTCGTCTGGATCGCGCATTTTGTTGCCGTTGCGGTCGTGATAGGCCAATACGCAAATGCTCCCCCTGGCCGGCGTTGGGGTGGCTGTGGGAGTGGGAGGCGCGGTTGTGGTAGGCGTATCCGTTGGCGTAGGCGTATCTGTTGGCAGTGGGGGGTCCGTCGGCGTGGGGGTAGGGGTATCGGTTGGCAGCGGGGTGGGGGTGTTGGTCGGCAGTGGGGTGTTGGTCGGGACTGGCGTGTTGGTCGGCCTGGGGGTGTTCGTTGGCGGCATGGGTGTGGGCGTTGGGGCGACGGCAGTCAAGACAGCATCATCCCAGTAGGAATCGTTGAACTTCACCCGGAATTCTGGCGCGCCTTTGGTGAAGACGGTGATTCTATCGGCCTGGGCCGTGGTGGAAACACTGAGGTTGACCCACTGGTTACACGACATCACTGGCTCTGTCCAGACGATGTTGCCGGAATTCCAATCGTTACCGCCGTGAGGGTCAATGCCGGCCGAAACCGCGTAGTTGCCAAAACCGTCGCACGCATCCGGGTCCGGCTCTGTGCTGCTCCAGACCTGCACCCAGATGGAGAAGGTGACCACGCTGCCCTTGGCAACGGCTACCTGTTGATAAATGCCAGCGATGTGGGTGGAGTAGGTGCTAAAGAATTTTTGCGAGAAGCGGCCTGAGTGCACACGTCGCATCGTAAAAGTCCAGGCATCCTCTGGCTTGTATTCAGGGCGCACGAGGTAGCCTTTGCTGCTTTGGTCTTCGGCACCCTGGATCCACCATGCTTCCCACCCATTGGCTATGGTTATCTCACCAGCGCCGCGCTCGCTAAAGCCTTCCTCGAAGCCTGAATTCTTCAACAAGTTGGTCTGGGCAGGTGGGGCAGCCGAGGCTCCCAGGGGCACAAGGATCAATAACGTTGCTAGTAGGATCGTTACAAGGCGACTAAATCGCATCGCTTTCCTCCTGTAGATTTCTAACCTCTGGCGCATCATCTGTGGCAACAGAGGCGGGATCATTCAATGATCAGATGGTCACTTACCGGTTGGCCGGCTTCATCAAGTACTTGCAGCCGGCTCAGAGTCTCCAATTGATAGAGGCCAACTACGAGTTTGTGCCTGCCCGGATCGTACGGCTCAGGCAAGGCCAGGATGTGCTCGTCACTGACGACGTCTCCCACGCGCCACAGACTGGTGGGATAGTAACCTCCAGCGGGAAATGAATCGTCCTGGGCCAGAATGGCATCATCCCGCGTGAGATGAGCGAAGACCGTATAATCTGTCTCGACCTCCGTCTCGGCTCGCCAGAACAGGCTCAACCGCAGCTCCTGAGGCGAGACGGCAACCAGCCGATGACCAACCAGCGTCAAGCCCTCCTCGAAGCGCGCCTCTGGCTCTCCGGAAGGGAGAGTCGTAGGACTGGCAGTGTAGGTAATGTACAATAAACGAGCCTCTTTTTCGAGGTCCCCTCGCTCCAGCGATCCCTCCTGGACGGCGATGGTCGAGCCGACAGGCAAGAGGGACAGGTACTGGCTATGATCCTCGTAAGGCCAGAGAATGAGCATGACCTCATTTGAGGAAACCTGGGAAAGTTTAACACTTTCTGCCAGGATAGTCAAGTCCGGCGAAGTGGGCACCAGAAAGCGAACCGATGCCCAATCCTGCCACAGGCGATCAGTGATGTAGAGATGACGCCCAGGCGACGGCGGTGGGTTCCCCCTAGCCCCAAGCCCCGTGCCATCCCACCCGGTACCCAGGAAGCGATTGGCCTGGATTGCCAGGTCCACCGCTGCCGTCTCAAAATTGTAGCTCAGGTATTGGCTGGCTGCATGGCGTCCAAAGTAGTCCATCGTCGTGTCGCCCAGGCCAAAGACCAGAGCCAGCGCCACCGCACTAGCGGCAATCAGAGCGGTGGCCCTGTTCTCCAGAAAGCGCCACAGGGAATCCAGTCCTATGGCAGGCACCACAAAGGCTACAGGCAGCACGCCGACGCTTCGCAGAAAGTGCGGCGCGCCTTCGGCCAGGATCGTCGGCAGAATCATGGCCGCCAGCCAGATGAGGACGAAGGCGTGCTCAGCGCTCTGACGAAAGCGTTTGGCGCAAATAATCAGCCCCTGCAGAAAGAAGGCGCTCAGAACCGGGTCAAACACGGGGCGCAGGGGCACGTTGTGGCGAGGGATGAAATCGCCACGATTGGTGAACATCAGCAGCGCCCTGCCGACGTGCCGAAGCAGCGTCCCCCAGAAGTCGCCTCCGTTGATGGCGGGGTTGAATATGGAAACCTGCCCCACGCGGCGAAGGAAGGCATCCCATTGGGTAGCTACGTAGGCCATCAGCGGAGCCAAAATCACCAGCGCTGCCAGCCCAAAGGTCAAAACACCACGCCTCCAGCCTCTAGCTTTCAACCTCCAACCTCTAACCTCCAGCTTCCAGCTTCCAGCGAGATACAGCCCGAAGGCAGCCAGGGCTACGATGGTGAATCGTGCCGCCAGGTAAGTGTAGAAGGTGAGCCCATAGAGCAATCCCCCTGCCAGGAAATGGCGGTTGTTGCCTGCCTTCAAACCGAGCCACAATTGCCAGAGGGCCAGGGCTACCAGGAGGGGCATAGCCACGGCGCGGAAGCCGATGCGGCTCAGGTTGACGTGCCACAGGGTCAGGCCCGTGATGGCGGCGGCCAGCAGCCCGACGCGCCGGTTGAACATGGCTTTGGCCATGAGGTAGGTGGCGGGAATTGTCAAAGTGCCCAGCAAGGCGGCCACAATCCGTATCGCTCCTAGGCTCCGGCCCAGGACAGCCACGGATAGGGCTACCAGGTAGATAAGCAGCGGCTCGCGGCCGTTGTTGGCCTCAAAGAAAACCGGCCTTTCGCCTTCTAAAACGCCAAGGGCATCCAGGCCGTTGAAAGCTTCGTCGTGGTAGAGGCCGGGTGGTACGTGTCCAAGAGCCCAGAAGCGCAGCGCCGTTGCCATGGCCATCACCAACAGCAAAGGCAGCCATTCAGCCCAGAACCGACGTGTTGGTCTTTCCAAGCTCTGCCAACCCTTCCCCCAATTCGCTCACGGGCGTAAATTATAGCACAAGGCATGAAAATGTCAACCAGGGGTGATTCCTCGATCTACTTCGGAATCCCCCCGTTTGGCCGGGGATATTCCAGTTGCGCAAAATGCGGTCTCCCTGTATAATAGCTTCGCATCCCGATCAGATCATCCCTGATCTCGCAGCAAGGAGGACTCTTGAACCATAAGCGATTAGGATTTGTCATCGTCACCATTGCGGGCCTGCTGGTGAGTTGTGGGCCGAAAGGCACTCCCCCCAGCGAGGAGATAACGCCCAGACCGACCAGCACGGCTACCCAGGAGGTGACTCTGCCTCCGCCAACTCCGACGGCGGTTGCATCCTCCCCCATAGCGACCAGTGAACCTATAGCGGCCCTGGTCAACGGGCAGCCCATCCTCCTGGCCGATTATCAGGAAGAGACGGCCAGGTTCGAGGCGGCCATGGCTGGGCAGGGCTTAGATCTGGAGAGCGAAGATGGCAAGGCCATGCTGGCCCAGATGCGCCGCCAGGTTCTGGACTCGATGATCGAGCAGGTGCTCATCAAGCAGGCCGCCGCCCAGGAAGGTGTGGCCATCTCTGAGGAGGTATTGGAAGCGGCGATCCAGGAGAGCATCGAGGAGGGAGGTGGCCAGGCGAGTTTCGAAGAATGGCTGCAAACCAGCAACTTGACCTACGAGGATTTCAGAGAGGAGCTCCGTTTCCAACTGCTGGCTCTGGCTATCTTCGAGCAGGTCTCGGCCTCCATCCCGACCACGGCCGATCAGGTGCACGCTCGTCACATCGTGGTGAACTCGGAAGAGGAAGCCCAGGCCATCCTGGCTCAACTGCAAGCGGGCGAGGATTTTGCGACCCTGGCTGGTCAGTTGTCTCAGGACGAGAATACCAAAGAGGTAGGGGGCGATTTGGGCTTCTTCCCCCGCGGGCTGTTGATCTCCCCTGAAGTTGAAGAGGCTGCCTTTGCTCTCGCGCCTGGTCAGACCAGCGAAGTAGTGCAGAGCCAGTTCGGCTACCACGTCGTTCAGGTCTTGGAAAAGGCCCCCGATCGCCCTCTCCCAGAGGAACTGCTGAACGCCTTGAGGGAAGAGGCTTTCGCCCGTTGGGTGCAGGAACAGTGGGATGGTGCTATCATTGAGTGGTTCGTTGATTAGACATTGATGTGGAGGGAAGATGCCCAAGATCGCTATCACTGGCAAGGGAGGAGTGGGCAAGACCACCCTGTCCAGCTTGCTGGCCTACATCTACGTCCAGCGAGGCCAGAGGGTGCTGGCCATAGACGCCGATCCCAACGCCAACCTGGCCTCGGCCCTGGGCATGCCCGTGGAGGTGGCCGATCAGATCGTCCCCATCGCCGAGATGGAGGAGCTCATCTACGAGCGCACCGGGGCCCGGCCCGGGGAGTACGGCGGCTTCTTCAAGCTGAACCCCCGCGTGGACGACATTCCAGATCGCTTCTCGGCCGAGTGGCGCGGCGTGAGGCTGCTGGTGATGGGGACCATCAAGGGCGGTGGCACTGGCTGCGTCTGCCCTGAGAGCACTCTTCTCAAGAACCTGGTGACCCATCTCCTGTTGCAGCGCTCCGAGGTCATCATCCTCGACATGGAAGCCGGCATCGAGCATCTGGGGCGGGGCACGGCTGGGGCCGTAGACGCCATGATCGTCGTCGTCGAGCCAGGCCAGCGCAGCGTGCGGACGGCTGAGACCATCTCTCGTTTGGCTGCTGACATCGGCATTGAGGCGGTTTACGTCGTGGGCAACAAAGTGCGGGGCCAGGCCGACCGGGACTTCATTGCTGAGAGCCTGCCCGACTTTCGCATACTCGGCTTCCTTTCGGAGAGTCCCCTGGCTATCGAGGCCGACCGTCGGGGAGTCTCGGTCTTCGACCTCGACCCTAAGATGGTGGCAGAGGCCGAAGCCATCGCCGATGGCCTATCGAATCTCTGATCTGATGAAAGAGCCTCGCCCTCAACAATCAGGGCGAGGCTCTTTTTTAGCTGGCCACAATCTACGTTCTAACAGTCGGATCAGCCGAGGATGTCATCAATAGGGTAGGCGAACATGATGCGGGTGGTCTGCCGAAAGCCAACTTTTTTCCAAAAGCCTAGCTCGCCAGGCACGGTCACGGCCAAAGAGGAGGCTCCTCGCTCCTTGAATCTGTCGGCTATCTCTTGCACCAGGTCCCTGCCGATGCCGCGCCGCTGGTAGTCAGGGTGCACCGAGGCGATGTGAATGATGGCCCTGGAGCCATCGTAGACGCCCCTGATGAGCCCCACTACTTTGTAGTCTTCCTCGGCGACCAGGAATTCGGCGGCCTGACACTGGTGCACCCGCAGCATGGCCTCCGGGCCGTCAATTTCGGGATGGCCATACTGCTGGTTGGCTTTCAGGATCTCCACTAACTGGTGAGCATCGCTGGGCACAAAATCTCTGATTCGCATTCCGCCGCCTCCCCTTCTTTGATGCAAGTAATTATACCAGGTTTCAATGGCTCTGGCAAAATGGCGGCCGGTGGAGGTGTATTTCAATTTAACGACAATCGAGCAGATACCACAAGATATGGTAGGGTGAAAACCCGCCAGACTCCAGTCAATCAGACAGTAGCGAAGGCAACCACCAGGGTTGCTCCCTACAGTTGAGCCAGGCGCTCTTTGAGGTAGGTAATGACTGTCACCGGCGTAGGATCAGCCTCGTAGAGCAAGGCCAGGTAATAGCTTACGTAATCGCCGAAGTGGATGGCCGATAGCATTTGGGCCGGGAGGCTTTGGCCGCGGGCGCTCACCACCTCACAGGCCACCCCTTGCTTGGCCAGGATCTCCTGGGTCACCTGGGAGCGCACCTTGTTTCGTGGATGACCGAGGGAGGAGGTCAGCATGATAACCACCACCTTATCGGCCAGGTCGCGGGGGAACTGGTAGCCCAGGACAGCGTTGTGATTCAGCTCCGGCAGTTGCTCGAAGAAGCTCCATGCCTTGGAGTTCTCGTTGAGCTGGGTCTTCCAGCGGTGCGCTACTTCGGCCAGGTACCCTGTCCCATAAATCACAGGCAGGTTCCCGTAAAGCCGCTTCGCCAGTTGCTTGGCGGGGTTCTCGGCTACGGGGACGGTCTTCCCGATTTCCCCTTGCAGGACCTCCATCACGGCAATGGCCTCTTCGAGATCAGGGAACTTATCGTCAATGAAGCCCAACTTCTGCATGATGGCAACTAGAGAAACCAGGGAGTATCCCAGGGCTGCGCGGGGTTGGGATTTGTAGGAGAAAGTCAATAGAGGCACCCCAAGTTCTCGCGCCCGCTGGGCCAGCTTACCGCCGGTGGTAATGGCCAGGAGAGCAGCACCTCTTTCTCTGGCATCTTCGAAGGCCGCTAGAGTCTCCTCAGTATTGCCAGAATAGCTGCAAGCGATGACCAGGGTCTCGGCGTTGACAAAGGCGGGCACGATGTAATCGCGGTTGACCGTGATGGGCAGAGCACACTCAGGCTCGGCCAGGGCGCGCAGCAGGTCCCCGCCGATGGCCGAGCCGCCCATGCCCAGGATCACGATCTTGTTGGCCTGGCGATACCCGGGAGGAAGGTCGAAGCTCTGAACATTTGCCCAGGCGTCATGGCATTGTTGGGGCAACTCGGCGATGCGGCCCAACATGTCGTCGGGGTCTATCTCGTGGAAACGAGTCCAGTTATCAAGGCTAATCACATTCATCCTCCCTCGTCGAGTGTTTTGCGAGAAACTCCGCAGGCTCCAGGCACTCGAAGGCATCCTGTTCAGCCATCGCTCGCCTGATGAATTCATGACTATGGGGGATTAGGGCACTGGGTCCGTTCAATGGGAATGGCTCAATGAGCTCACGCTCTCTTTCACCACACCGTAGCTCCCAGGAGCAACGTCTCCTTTCAGATCGGCAAGGCGTCTCAGCCACCGCTTGATGCTGTTCTTGCTCACCGTGCAGCATTATAGCCTTATTTACGCATAATCCAATCCAACGAACCCAGTGCCGGCATTGGGATTTGGTCGTTTAACTAAGGTCTCCCTCTCCGCGCCAGAATTCCTGCACCCTACGAGCCAGAAGGCGATGCTCCGGCTGACTCAGGTCCGGATCCTCTCTGAAGAGAGCCTGAGCCTCGGCGCGGGCCTGCTCCAGAATCCTCACATCGCCAAGCCCTGCCAGCTTGAGGTCGGGCAGGCCGCTCTGACGGGTGCCGAAGAACTCGCCGGGGCCCCTCAGCTCCAGGTCCTTCTCGGCCAGGGCAAAGCCGTCCTGGGTGCTCTCGATGGCTCGCAGCCGCTCCTCGGCCTCTGGGGTTGGCGAGTCGGAGAGGAGCAGGCAATAGGATTGATGCTCGCCCCGGCCAACCCGGCCGCGGAACTGGTGCAACTGAGCCAGGCCGAAACGATTGGCTCCTTCCACCAGCATGACGGTGGCATTGGGCACATCTATACCCACCTCTACCACCGAGGTGGAAACCAGGATGTCGAACTCGCCGCGCTTGAAGGCCCCCATGACCGCCTCTTTCTCCGCCCCCTTCAGGCGACCGTGGAGGAGGCCCAACTTCAGGTCGGGGAAGATCACCTTCTGAAGCCGTTCGTACTCTTCCACAGCGGCTTTGGCCTCGATCTTCTCCGATTCCTCCACCAGAGGGCAGATGATGAAAGCCTGGCGACCTTGCTCGACCTGACTGCGCAGAAACCTATAGGCTCGCTCTCGCTCTCGCGGCAGCAGCCAATGGGTCTTTATCTCCTGCCGGCCAGGGGGTAGCTCGTCAATGACTGAGATGTCTAAATCTCCAAAGATGGTCAGGGCCAGAGAGCGAGGGATCGGCGTCGCGCTCATGACCAGGACGTGGGGACACACGGGGCCAGCCTCTGTCATCCCTTTCTGGCGTAAGGTCGCTCGCTGGGCCACCCCAAAGCGGTGCTGCTCATCTATGATAGCCAGGCCCAGGTCCTTAAACACCACTCCCTCCTGGATCAGGGCGTGGGTGCCGATGAGAATGTCAATGTCTCCGGCAGCAGCTTCCTGATGGATCTGCTGTTTCTCTAGCGACGTTAAGCTACCAATGAGGAGTCGGATTTCCGATCTCCGATCTCCGATCTCCGATTCGAAATTCGTTAACAACTCAGTAATTGTTCTGTAGTGTTGTTCAGCGAGTATTTCAGTCGGCACCATCATCACGGCCTGGCAGCCGTTGGCCACGGTCGAGAGCATTGCCGCTGCCGCCACCACCGTCTTGCCGGAGCCAACGTCGCCCTGAAGGAGACGGCTCATGGGATGGGGCTGCTGCAAGTCGCTGACGATCTCTCGCAGCGTACGCTGCTGAGCGTTGGTCAGGGTGAAAGGCAAAGACTGAAGGAAGGAATTGAGCAACTCCTCGTCAATGGTCAGCGGCCTGCCTGGCTCAGATCGCCAGAGATGTCGTTGGCGCTGCACCCCCAATTGGATCAGGAAGAACTCGTCGAAGCTGAGGCGGCGACGGGCCTGCTCAAAGCTCTGTTTGCTCTCAGGAAAGTGGATTTGGCCGATGGCCGTTTCCAGGTCTACCAGACCAGCCCTCTCGCGCGTTTGAGCGGGCAGATGATCGGGCAGACGCCTAGTCCAATAGTCTACAACCTTTTTCATCAGGCGGCGCAGCCAGCGCGCGCTCAGTCCTTTGGTGAGGGGATAGATGGGAACGAGACGGGCGGTGTGGATCAGCTCGCTGTCCAGGGGCTCCCACTCCGGCGATTGGAAGACGAGGCGGCCCAGGTATTCGTCAATTTTTCCGCTGAGGACGATCTTACTACCGGCGGATAGGCGCCTGGCCAGGTAGGGCTGGTTAAACCAGGTGGCCTGAATGGTGCCTGTGCCATCGGAGAGAATGCTGGTGACGATGATCCCTCCCGTGCGGGTCTCACGGGCCTTCGTTTGCCAGACCGTCCCGATGATGGTCACCTCTTCGCCGTACTCCAATTGGTTGATGGTCTTCAGGGAGCTGAAGTCGTTGTAGCGGCGGGGAAAGAGATACAGAAGATCGCGGATGGTCTCCACGCCCAGTTTCTGCAACCGCTGGGCATGGCTTGGGCCGATACCCACCAAAGTGGTGACAGGCGAGTTCATGCCTGGGCGTTCGCGAGGCGGTTCCTCTACCTTCGGCGATTCTTGTGCAATCACCCCTTCTTTTTTCTCTGGCGGCTCCTCTGCTCCTCCCGGCGCTTGTTCCAGTTTAGCCAGTATCTCCGCTACCACCCTCTCGCGCGCCCCGCGATCCTCCAGTGCTGGATAGCTCTGGAGCAGGGCGACAATCTCTTCCACCGTGCGCGCGCTGTCCAAGCCCTCGGTCTCCTGACGAGCCTCCTCGTGCCAGAAGGAAGCGAATCGGTCCAACCCGCCAATGACCGCTCTGTTGCGGTATCCTTGTTCTCGTTCCAACGCCAATATCTTGGCCAGTTTCTCAAAAGCCTTAGCGACAGCCGTCATACAACCTCCACACTACCCACTGAATTCCTCCTCAAGGCCCTCGTAAACGATCACGCCTAAGCCATTAGGCCCGATGTGACAGGCCAGCACAGGGCCATAGACCAGAATAGGGGGTTTTATCTTGGGGAAAGTCAACTCCAATCGCTCGATCAACATCTTGGTCTCCTCGATAGGCTCAGGAGTGCTCTGCATAATGGCTATCTGATCAATGTTGGAGAATTCTGACACGAACTCGAAAAGCTTGTCCACTGCACCCTCACTGGTGCGCACCTTTTCCATGGGAATGATCTCCCCGTCCTCGATAGCCAAGAAGGGCTTGATATTCAGCATGGTGCCCAGCAATGCCTGGGTCTGGCCAATGCGCCCTTCTCTTTCGAGATACTCGAGGGTCTCTGCCAAGAAGACGATGTAGATGCGCGGGATGATGCCGCGTATCAAAAACTCGATCTCCTCCAGAGATTGGCCCTGGGCCGCGGCTTCGGCAGCCGCGGTAGCCAGTATCCCCAGGCCCAGGGAGGTGGTGAGGGAGTCAACCACAGTGATCTGGCAACGCCCCAGGAGGAACCGAGAGGCTACCACAGCTCGACTGCAAGTCTGACTCAGCTTGTTGGAAATGTGAATAGACATGATCTGGTCTGTGGTCTTACTGAGCTTGGCATAGACAGCCTGGAAATCCTCCACCGAGGGAGGAAATGCCTCAGGCATAGCAGGGCTACGATCCAGCTTTTGGAAGAACTCCTCGGCCGTGATGTCCATGCCCTCGCGGAAGGTCTCCTCGCCGAGGCGAACCGTGAGGGGGACCACAGTGATCCCCAGCCTTCTGACCTCACTCGCTTCCAGGTATGCCGTACTGTCCGTAACGATTTTCACTTTTCCCATTTCGTCCCCTCTAAGTCGGAATCAAACCCTTCACCACAAAGCATGTCCTGAGCTTACGAAGGAACACCAAGACC
This sequence comes from uncultured Anaerolineae bacterium, assembly GCA_964592085.1. Taxonomy (GTDB): domain Bacteria; phylum Chloroflexota; class Anaerolineae; order VGOG01; family VGOG01; genus CAZQDO01. Next base: position 10,751 of record CAZQDO010000034.1, read on the forward strand.
AGGCTTTTCGCTTTGTGACTGCTCAACTATCCTCTCGCAGGTTGCGATGAGTAATGCTTTTGCCCCTGGAGACACATGCTCCGAGCAGTGGTTCTCGGTCAGAAACGGCTCGACCCTGCGGGAGGATAGGTAGCTCGCTTTTTCTTGCGCTTTGTGGTTAACGTTGTTCTAACTGAAGCCCGTTCTCGGTGAAGAGCTTTAGACAGATGTCTACCACCTCAGTATCATATAGAACAGCCTTGTTCTGTAAGATTTCCTCCAGAGCCTTATCCATACTGAAAGCCGACCGGTAGGGTCGGTGAGAAGACATGGCCACAACCACGTCAGCCACAGCCAGGATCTTTGCTTCTAGCATGATCTCATCGCCCGACAAACCACCAGGATAGCCAGAACCATCCATTCTCTCGTGATGTTGAAGCACGATTTGGGCCACTGCCCATGGAAAGTCTATCGTGTTTAGCAACTCGTAGCCGATTTTAACGTGTTCCTTGATCAAGCTGTATTCAAGGCCATTTAACCCACCAGGCTTACTGAGAATCTGGGCGGGAACACTGATCTTGCCGATGTCGTGAATCATCCCGGCCACGCGGATTCCCTCGACTCGCTCCTCTGGAAGACCCATCTCGCTGGCGATGGCAGAGGCCAATTTTGACACCTGCCGCTGATGACCAGCTGTGTAAGGATCCCTGATCTCAATGGTTGATTCCAGGACATCAACCGCTCCCTCGAAGGTTCTTCGTAACTGCTCCAGACTTCGCTGAAGCTCCTCTTCCGCCCACTTGCGCTCTGCGATCTCCTGCTGTGCTTGTTCGAACAGGCGAGCGTTTTTGATAGCGGCAGCAGCGTAGCCAGCAAATGCCTCTAGCCGGTCAGCGTCGGCGGGGCCGAATTGGCCCGGATGGGTACCCTCCACATTCAGGATGCCCACCGTCACGTCTTCCACTCGAATGAGTGCGCCGACGTAGGAGTGCGCCCACTTCCAGCCTTCCAACAGCACCCAATCGGGGTCGGTGGACGTATCTGGGATGACAACTGGCTTTCTCGTTTGCACCATTTGTACCAGGCTGGGTAGCTCGACGACAGGAGCAATGAAATGGGCGATTTTTCCCTCCATGCCCAGGCGTTCGTATCCCCGCCAGCGGACTACCCGGGCAGTGCCCTTCTCTATCAGCATGATGTTGAAGGCATCCCCTGCAACAACCCGCTCTACCTGCTCCAGGATGCGGTCCAACACCTGGTCGGGCTCCAGGGTGCTGCTGACGGCTGCAGCGGCTTCCTCCAACGCTTCGGCCAGTTCTCGCTGTCTCCGCTCTGCCTGGAAGAGGAGGCTATTCTCGACGGCCAGAGACACTGCATCGGTGATCTGCTGCAGAACCGGCAATTGGCTCTCTCGGAAAAGATTGGTATGATCGCCACCCAGGATGAGAGCCCCGAAAATCTCACCGCCAGTGAACAAGGGCAGGGTGGCCAGGGAGCGAAGTCCAGCCTGGTAAAAGGATCGCTCAAGCAGGAAGTGTGTCTCCGTGCTCAGATCAGCGATCAGATAGGGACGGCCAACCTCAAGGCACTCCATCGCAGCAGTGTCCGAAAGCGATATGGAGCTTCCCTCCTTCAGGACGGGAAAAGGAGATGTCAAATCAGCTACAATGAACTGATCGCTGGCCTCGTCCATCAGTAACAGGCTCGCCATATCGCAGCCAGTGAGCTCCCGCAGCGACTCTATCAAAACGGGGAAAGCATCACGCACATCCAGGGTGTTGAGGGTATAGGCGATGCGGCTCACCATTTCTTGCTCCAGGGCGCGCCTTCGAGTCTCCTCATACAGCCGCGCATTCTCGATGGCCACGGCTACCTGGTCGGCGATGGTGGAGAGCAGCAGTTCCTCCTCCTCTCCATAGGCGTGGCGCTGGTAGGCCTGCACCGAGATGGCCCCTATCACCCGCTCGCCAATCAGCATTGGTACTCCCAACCAGGATGATGGGGCCTTCATGGTTCCCCATAGGCTGGCCTCTGGCAACTGATCTTTCTCCGTCTCGAAATCCCGAACAAGGACGGGCCTCTTCTCGCTGATGACGAGGGCTGTTAACCCGGTCCTCAGGGGGCGTTGCTCTCGGGGCTCTCGCATCCCCTTGTCTACCCGGATGCGGAAGTCCAGTTCGTGGCCCCCTTCGTCGTAAAGGGCGATGAAGAAAGCGTCGGACTGGAAGACGGAGGTGATCTCCTGATATACTGTCTCCATCAGATCGTCCAGGTGCAGGATGGCACCGGCGGCCCTGGCGATGCGATTGACGACCGCCAGCCGCTCGGCCCGGCTGTGGGTCTCCTCGTATAGTCGCGCATTCTCGATGGCCAGCCCGGCCTGATCGGCCAGGCCAAGGAGCATGGCTCGCTCCTCGTCCAGAAGCTGCGCCCGGGGGGAGAAGACGCCCAGTACCCCCACCACCCTATCGCCGACGGGCAGGGGAACGCAGACCGCCAACTTAGCCCCCATGCCCCGCTCGATGAGCGGGGCCAATTCCGGACCTACGGGCGGCTCCATGCCTATGGCGATCCGTTCCGGCTCCCCGCTCAAAACCTGAAGCTCCTTACTCAGGTAGGCTTGAGCGATAGGATTTTCCCTCTCCGCCAGAAGCAGGCCAAAGGTGTCCAATTCAACGCCGGTGAAACTGAGCACAGTATCCAGGAACGCGCCCCCCCACACCGAGCCTGGAATCAGTCGCTCGCCGGTGGCGTCAGGAATCGCAATAGTGGAGCCGACATAGCCGAGGGCTTCGCCAGCGCACTGGGTGATCGTCTCCAACACCTGACTCAACGGGAGCGTGCTGCGCAAGGTGGCGTTGATTCTCTGCAAAGTTTCCAGGTAGTGGCTGCGAGCCTGTGCCTGCTCGTACAACCGGGCATTGCGAATGGCGATGGCTGCCTGGGTGGCGAGCAGCGCTAGCAGATCGGCATCGCCCTGAGAAAAGGCGCGCGGAGTGTCCGACACAACGTTCAACACTCCCAGGAACTCTCCCCCCCAGCGCACTGGCACGCCGACAATGGCTGCAAAGACGTAGCCTTCCCAGGCATTCGACCGCCCTTCCCAGTGCCAGTAGTCATCCACGACGATCGGCTTGCCTGTCTCCAATACCTTGCCGGAAAGACCCTCTCCCCGTTGGAGGATGGTCCCAACGGGGGCCACCGTGGAGCCAATGGACACAATCCACTCCAGCACGTCCCGGTCCGGCTGGTATAGATAGAAGCCGCCTGCGTTTCCCCTCACCAGTTCAATGGCCTGCGAGGTGATGGAGCGGAGAAGGGCGTCCAGGTCTAACTGGGCAGCGAGCTCCAGCCCCACCTGACGCAGCACTTCTAACTGGGCTGTGCGCTGCCGAATCTCCTCCTCTGCCTGCTTGCGCTCGGTGATATCGGTGGCAACGACCAGGACTGCATCGGTCTTCGCCGAGCGATCCTTGATGGGCTGGATGCTCGTGCGATACCAATGCGGCTCGCTTTGCAGTATCGTCACTGTTTCTGTAATACATCCCTGTTCTGACCGAATCACCTCACTGACATGTGCAACCTGGCGATCCGCTACCTCCTGCGGGAAGGCATCCCACATCGTCTTACCAATGAAATCTTTTGGCTGTCCTCCCAATCGCTGAGCTGCGACGCTATTTATGAATAAGAAAACGCCGTCCTGCCGCATCTTGAATATGGCTTCGCCCGCGCCCTCGACAAGGGTTCGGTATTTCTCCTCGCTCTCCCGCAGCGCCTCCTCCGCCTCTCGTTTCTCAACGGCCCTTCGGATAGTCAACAGCAATTGTTCCATGTCGTAGGGCTTCTGCACGTAGCCATAAGCGCCCAGGTTAACCGCCTCAATAGCCGATGCCTGCGAAGTATAGCCGGTGAGCACGATGCACTCCGTGCCAGGGGACCGCTCCTTGATCCCCCTCATCACTTCCAGCCCGGACATGTCCCTCAGTCTGAGATCTATCAATGCTACCCCAGGTCCCTCTTCCTCTATTCTATCCAGAGCGGCCTTTCCCGTGGAAGCGCCTATGGGTACATACCCCTGGGCTCGGAGGATGTCGGAGAGTGTCTGCCTGAATTTGAGGTTGTCATCTACGATGAGGATACTGGTCTCCGTACCCATGGCTTACTTTGCTTTTGCTTTCAGTTTTAATAAGTGCAGCCGGTGACTACTCCACCGATAGGATGTAGTGATAGTGAGGCTGTCCACCATCTACCAGTTCCACTTCCTGGTCTGGGTAGCTCGCTCGAATTTCGTCGGCCAATCTCTCAGCCCCTGTGCCAGCGATGCCCTCGCCGTAGTAGATGGTGATGATCTCGTGTTCATCGGCCGCCATCTGGCGCAGCATCTCCTGGACAACTTCTTCCAAGATGCTGCCCGATGTGGTCAGTTCTCCATCCAGGAGGCCAATGATCTTCCCACCCTCCACAGTGACGCCGTTGATCTGAGCGTCACGGGTGGCTGTGGTGATCTCGGCGGTCTGAACGCTATGGGCCGCCTGTTCCATCATCTGAGCGTTGGTCTCCAGATCCGCCTGATAGTTGAAAGCCAGGATCGCACTGATGCCTTGTGGGATGGTCTGGGTGGGCACGACGGCCACCTCTTTTTGAGAAAGCTCTCCTGCCTGTCGCGCCGCCATGATCACGTTGACGTTGTTGGGCAGGACGATGACCTTCTCGGCATTTAGGCTTTCGATGGCTTTGAATATCTCTTCAGTGCTGGGGTTCATAGTCTGGCCGCCGGGCACCACTGCGCTAACTCCCAGGCTCTCGAACACACAGGCCAGACCCTCGCCGGGAGCGACGACCACGATGGCCGTGTCGCCCAGTTCCTCTGCTGGCGGGGAAGGATGGTCCCGGTTATGGATGAACTCCTGGTACTGTTCCTGCATGTTCTCGATGACGATATCCGTCAAAGCTCCCAGACTAGCACCATAGTTGATGGGCGTCCCCGGCTTATCGGTGTGTACGTGCACCTTGACAGTCTGAGAATCACCGACCACCAGCACCGAGTCGCCCATAGCGATCACGGCCTCCCGGATCTCCTCCACGTTCAGGCTCTCGCCCTGGATAACGAACTGGGTGTCGTAGCCGTACTCCTCGCCCTCGAAGACTTTGAGGTCAACAGCGGCAGCCAGTTTCGGAGCGGCTTCCACAGCTCTCCCTTGGAGGAAGCGCAGGGCGCCTTCCAGGATGACGAACAGCCCTTGTCCGCCGGCATCAACCACGCGAGCCTCCGCCAGCACGGACAAGAGAGATGGCGTCCTGGCGACGGAGCGCCTGGCTTCCACCACCGTTCTCTCCAGGACGTAAAGGAGATCGTCGCTCTCGCTGGCGGCGGCCACCGCAGCATCGGCTGCCTCTCGAGCCACAGTGAGGATGGTCCCTTCGACAGGCTTGATCACGCCCTTATAGGCTGTAGCCGAAGCCTCCGTCATGGCCTCAGCCAACTCTCTGGCGGTGAAGGTCTCTTTCCTGTCCAGACTTCTGGCCAGCCCCCGGAACAACTGGGAGAGGATGACGCCTGAGTTGCCGCGGGCACCCATCAAAGCGCCATAGGATGCGGTCTGGGCCACGACCGAAGCCGATTGCGCTGGCGAGTTGTTCAACTCCTTAAGAGCGGCCCGCATGGTGAGCAGCATGTTGGTACCGGTATCCCCGTCGGGCACAGGGTAAACGTTCAGAGCGTTGATGGTCTCGACGTGCCTTTCCAGCCAGGCAGTACTGGCCTCCAATGCCTGCCTGAGCCCCTTACCGCTGCAAGAGTTCGCTGTCTTATCCTCGTCTGTCAAAGCTGTATCTCCGGTTTGGAAGTTGGAGATTGGATGTTGGACTCCAATTTCCAGCTTCCAATTTCTAATCTCTAATTTCTAATCTCCAGATCACTCACCCGCAACCCCTGAACGTGGACATTCACCTGGGAGACGGGCACGCCGAGGGCCTTCTCTACGCTAAATTTCACGCTGCTCATGATGTTGTGGGCGACGGCGGAAATCCTGGTGCCATATTCGATCACCACGTAGAGGTCTATGATGATCCGATTGCCCTCCAGTTTGACTTCGACTCCTCGCCTGCTGTCTCGATGGAGGAGTTGGGCCAGGCCGCCCACCAGACTCTTGGAGGCCATGCCCACCACGCCGTAGCTATTCAGCACCGCCTGGCTGGCGATGCCGGCGATAGCACTGGGCGAAATCTCGATCCTACCCAGTCTCGTCTCCTCTGTCATTCTCACCTACCTCCAGGGAAAGGAATGGGTAATGAGGGAACGAGGAAAGGGATTGGAGATTTTCTGATCCCTCGTTACTCGTTGCCTCATTGACTCGTCACTCCTGCTAGCCGATTTGCGCAAAGTGGTTTGTTGTGGTATGATATACTCAGTGATTTGAAATATTACTGAAAAGGGAGTCAACATGGCTAAGTGTGATATTTGTGGCAAGGGCGTCCAATTCGGGCATAATGTCAGCCACTCAAAGAAGACTACAAACCGTCAGTGGAAGCCCAATATTCAGAAAGTGACCATCACCAAAGGTGGCGTTACCAGGCGCATGAACGTCTGCGCCAAGTGTTTGAAGACACTTTCTAAAGCATAGCTCGTGGCCTTTGCACCATTTGCTATGCACCAACCAGCCAGCTCAGATTATGGGGCTGGCTTTTTGCTTTGTGGGCATGGGACGTGATTAGTCGTGCCCGTACTCCTTTAGCCACTCCTCCGGCGTTTGAACGTTGATAGCGGTCTTTCCGGTGAAGTGCTTTGTGTTCCAGGTGATCAAAAGTTCACATTCGTTGGCCTCAAGCGTCCACAAGATCGCCCCATCACCAAATCTCATCCCCTGCTCAATCCTGTTTGTCACCTCGGCGTTCAATTGGGCCCAAAACTCTTCTTCTGAAATGAGCACAACGGCGGGATAAAGCATCTTGACATCGCTTCTCTGATGGTATTCTTTAAACAGCCTCAGTGCCCTCTTGATTTGACCGGCGGTCGCCATGACACCGCACAGCTCAAGGAGGTTAAAGATTCCGACTCCCCTTTCGATCTTTCTGCTTTCTTCCATAAAGAGACTCGTCATCTTGAATCTGGGGTCTCGCTGGAAGATATAGTACACACTGAGCACATCGGTATCAATAGCTACTACCATCTGGAGCTCCTCAATCTCTCGACTAACTCCACGGGGTCACTGATCCCAAAAGTCTCAACGATTGCCTTTTCCACCTCCTCAGCATCTATATCAATGTCATTGATGGAACCCCTGCGTTCGAGCTGTCCTGAGAGATAAGCCCTTGTGATTTCGGCAATCTCAAAGGGTTCCTCTCGGCGAGCTTTAGGATAGCTCCTTATCAATTTCAGAAGCACTTCATCCGTTGACGTTGCTTCTCCATGGATGCTCCTGACGAAATCGTTCCATACTTCCTCGGGAACATCCAGCGTGATTCTTCTGGTAGCTACAACCATTTTCACCCCTCCCTCGAAAATGCATGGTGATTTCCCTTATCGCCATCTCAACCACCTCCTGCTCACTTCTGAGGCATAATCATACACTGTATTATGGAAAAATGCAAGACGAATCCGTTTACCCGCTCGGCATCCGTTGGCAGCGCAATTGACCACACCCGGCGCGGATATCCACGCCCCGCTCCACTCGCAAGGTATTGGACACCCTTAAGCGATTGAGCTCAGACTGGAAGGCCAGAACCCTGCCCTGTGGAGGGGGTTGGTAGGGCGACTCAGGAACGGGATTAAGAGGGATCAGATTGACGTGGCAGAGCAGTCCATCCACCAGGTGAGCTAACTGGCGTGCCTGCTCCGGGGAATCGTTGATCCCATTGATGAGGGCATACTCGAAACTGATGCGCCTCCCCGTTCGTTCCACGTAATGGCGACAGGCGGCCATCAATTGGGCTAAGGGGTATTGGCGGTTGATGGGCACCAGCTTATCGCGCAATTCATCAGTGGCAGCATGGAGAGAGACTGCCAGGCCGATCTGCTTGCCCTCCCCAGCCAGTCGCCGGATGCCAGGCACCAGACCCACGGTCGAGATGGTGATGCGCCGCGCTCCTAGATTAAGCCCCTCATCGTGAGTCAGCGTTTCAACGGCCCGCCAGGTGGCCTCGTAGTTAGCCAGTGGCTCGCCCATGCCCATGAACACTACGTTGGTTAACCGCTCACCCTCTGCCTCCAAGAAACGAGCAAAGTATAGTACCTGTTCGACGATCTCGCCGGGAGTCAGGTTCCGCACGAAGCCGCTCTGGCCTGTAGCGCAGAAGACGCAACCAAGGGGACAGCCGACCTGGGTAGAAATGCAAGCCGTGTGCCGCTGCTCATAGTGCATCAGCACGCTCTCAATGGTCTGATCGTCCCGCAGGGCGAAAAGCACCTTGCGCGTCAAGCCGTCAGCGGATACCCTCTCCTCCAGAGGCTCCATACTATGCAAGAGGGCTGCCTCTGCCAGCCTCTCCCTTAGACCCTTGGGCAAGTTGGTCATCTCTTGGAAATCGGTTGCCAAAGAGCGATAGAGCCAGCCCCAGATCTGATCGGCCCGGTAGGAGGGCTCGCCCCAGGAGGTAAGGAAGTCCTTTAATTGCTCATGGGTTAGATCGAACAGAGAAATTTCACCAGGCATAAGTATCTCAATCTGAATTCAGATTCAGTTCATAAACTTTAAGGTTATTTATGTATAATATCTATTGACAAATCAGTACAGATGTGCTATCATAAGTACAGACGGGAGCGCGGCTTTGACCGCCACAAGGAGATGCTGGAATGCATCCGCCTGTCTTCAGATATCACTACCCCACACCCCTGGCGGTGGCGTTCTGCACAAGGGGTGCAGAGTATTGAACAGTCGGGTTAATTGGCAGCATTTACAATGGCAAAGATTCGAAGTATCTCGCTTCTTACCTTGCTATCAACTGTTAAGCGCATAATTCAGATCGTCTTGTTATTAGTGTTATTGCTTCAGGTTAGAAATCTTCTTCAACGTAACTTAATAACGAGTTACCAGGCAATAACTCAAGCCACTTTCCCCACTCCAGCTCCTAGTCCGCCGACAATCATCTCCAAAGACATTCCCATAGACAATAGCCCTGTCAAAGGCCCTTCAAATGCTCCCATTACGATTATATTGTTCTCTGATTTTGAATATCCATACTGCCAGAGAGCGCAAAGGGCTGTGAGTCAGCTTTTGCAACAGTACAAAGGGCAGATTCGTTTTGTCTATCATGATTTCCCTTTAGAAGGAATTCACCCTCATGCCTTCCAGGCCGCTATAGCGGCGAGATGTGCTCGAGAGCAAGGTAGATTTTGGGAGATGCACGACAAGCTGTTTGAGAACCAATATGCTCTAGCTACAAACGATCTTCTACGGTATGCAAGTGAGCTTGGCTTAGATCTAGAAAGATTTCGTTCATGTATGGATTCAGAGAGATATGTCGAAGCAGTGAAACAGGACATAGCGATAGGACAAGAGTTCGGGGTTGTCGCCATCCCAACATTCTTCATCAACAGGCACCGAATAGTAGGCTTACGGCCTTTGTCAACCTTCGAGGAAGTGATTGACCAAGAGTTGGCTCGCTAGAAAAAGACCTTTGAAGCTGCAGTTGAAAGCGAAAGGGGGTGGTTCGCTGAGAATAATATTTGTCTTCGTTGACTGCAGTTGGCGTGTCCTGATGGTGCTACTGCATCTCATTCATTTACACACAGAAAGGAGTAACTACCGATGGTTACCAATCTCTTGCGCAGGTTGCTGATAGTAAGCGTGCTGGTCTTCTCCGTTCTGGTGATCAGTAATGTTGCCGTTGCTGATAGCCCTAAGAATCCTCCATATCCCCATCCAGTTCTCGATCCTACTGCAAAGATAGATCGCAGCCGCCCCTATCCTCAACTTAATCCTGATGGTACGAATGCCGATACTTTGC
>CAZQDO010000035.1:0-20515 GCA_964592085.1 uncultured Anaerolineae bacterium
CAGGGCCACACCATCATCCTGGTCACCCACGACATGAAGCTGGTGGCCGAGTTCGCCCGCCAGGTTCTGGTGCTGAACGAGGGGCGGACTTTGGCCTACGGGCCTACCAGGCGGGTGTTTCAGCAAGAGGCGATTCTGCGACAAGCCTTCCTGGCCCTGCCTCCCATCGCTGCCCTGGCTCGACGGATACACCCCTATGGCATGAGGGGTGACAGCCTGACAGTAGAGGAGTTCTACCAGGAGTACACAGTGTTGCGGCGACCTGATCAGGAGGGGAGATGAGCTTCACCTTCGACCTATATGTGGACCGTCCCTCCTGGCTGCACCGTTTAGATCCGCGGACCAAGCTAGCTTTTGTGGTCCTGAGCAGCGTCCTATTGCTGAGTTTTGGCCAGCCCCTCGTCTCAGCCGCCTTTCTACTCGGAATCCACGGGGTGCTCTGGTCTGGCAAAGTCCCAGCCAGTCGCCTGCGTTGGGCCTGGCAGAGAATGTGGCCCATCACCTTTCTCATTTTGCTTCTGTGGCCCATTTTTTACCCTCAAGGGGATGAGGTTCTTTGGCAAGTGTGGCGGGTTAGAATCACCACCCAGGGCTTATTGCAAGGGCTGGGTACCGCCCTGCGGATAAACGCCTTGGCTTTCGCTTTCCTGGTTTTGCTCTTCTCCACCGATCAGGCCCGTCTGGTGCGGGGACTGGTGAAGTTGGGGTTGCCCTATGAATGGGGGTTGACCCTGGCCATTGCTTTGCGCTACGTACCGACCCTCTACGGGATATACACTGCTGTGAGCGAGGCACAGCAAGCACGGGGGTGGGTCATTGGCGAAGGCAGCTTCGTCCAGCGGATCAAGTCGTATCTACCCATCCTGGTAGCCGTCATCGTCAGGGCTCTGCGCCTGGCCGACAACCTCTCCCTGGCTCTCGCCGCGCGGGGATTCCAGTCCGGAGCCAAGAGGTCGTATCTCAAGGAGCTGAAACTCGGCCTGGCGGATAGGGTCTGCTTGACCCTTCTTGCCCTCTCCCTTATTGCTTTTCTAATCTTCCGATTTCGGTACGGTCTTGGTGCTTGACCTTTGCTCTTTTTTGTGGTACACTGAGTTCAATACGCCAAGGGTCGAGTGCTGGCTGCTTTTGCTAATGCCCATTTCTGTAGCATGCTGGCCAAAATGTCCTGGCGCACCGGTGGTTCAAAGATGCCATCTCCCCAAAGACGACGTACATAATATCGTATCAACTTGTCCTTACAGCCTTGAGCTATGCCATCAATCACGTTAAGACCCGCTAGAAGTTCTATCAAGAACGGTATGAGAGGTGGAAGTACGGATAGAGATGAACAGTTCCGTAGAAACCATGACCTGTTCGAGATGTTCATGCAACAGGTGCTGGACAATCCAGAACTGCTGGACCGTATCCCGGATGGCGCCGACATCATCTTCCTCCCCGACAGCGATCCGGCACTTCGGGAGGCCAATCTGGAGCTGGGTGCCGAGCGAGAGCGCAAGGGGGCTACTGTCACCTATGTTCGCATCGAGATGGTGCCCCAACTGCGCACCATTTTCGTCCCCCGTTTGAACATTGAGCCCGCCTTCGCTTGAAGGCGGGCAATGCCCCAGAGATGATCAGCATTTTGTCCTACCCAAATCGGAGGGTTTTGAGATGAGCGTTCAGAGCGTCCAAACTATCAGCAGGCCAAGAGAGACACTCCGGCCTGTGCAGTTCCTGGCGCCCCCGCTCAATCCTGGCGACCGCCTGTCTCGCGCCGAGTTTGAGCAGCGGTATCAGGCCCATCCGGAGATCAAAAAGGCCGAGCTTATTGAAGGAGTAGTTTACATGCCAACACCCGTTCGCTTCGAGGAGCATGGACAGCCCCATTTTACCCTCATTACCTGGTTAGGCACGTATTGTGCTACCACTCTCGGTATATCGCCAGGCGGTGACAATGTCACCGTCCGACTCGATTTTGAAAATGAGGTGCAACCGGATGCGCTGTTGCGCCTGGAGCCTGAGCACGGGGGACGCTCGCATGTTACAGAGGATGACTATTTGGAAGGCCCACCGGAGTTGATCGTGGAAATCGCTGCCAGCAGCGCCGCCTACGACTTGCACGTCAAGCATCGCGTCTATGCGCGCAGCGGGGTGCAGGAATACCTGGCCGTACAGATGTACGAGCAGCAGGTGGACTGGTTCGTCTTGCGCGAGGGGGTCTACGAGACACTGATGCCCGATGAGGACGGGGTATTACACAGCGAAGTGTTCCCAGGGCTGTGGCTGCAACCGGACGCTCTTTGGTCGGGTGACCTGGCGGCGATGCTGGCGGTGTTACAGGAAGGGCTGGCCTCGTCAGAGCACGCCGCTTTCCTGGCGCGCTTGCGGACGCCACCGGGCGAGAAACAATGAAGCGACGGGTCAGCGGGAAATGGGTAACGAGGGAAGTGCAGACTCGTTACCCGTTACTCGTTGCCTTGTTACTTTCTCCTAACACAAAGGGGATGCCATCGTCACGACGGTATCCCCTTTCGCCTATAAGGGATGTTTCAAGCTCTCACTCCTTGACAAGATGGCAAAGCTATGTTATACTTATGCATAAGAATATAAGGTATAACTGGGGAGATGAATTATGGCTCTTTACGATCAGATCAGAAAAGGCAGCACCGGCACTCTGATCCTGTCCTTGTTGAGTGATGAGCCCATGTATGGCTATCAGATCACGCAGGAACTGCAGCGGCGTAGCGAGGGCTACTTCGAGATGAAAGAGGGCTTGCTCTACCCTGCCTTGCACCGCATGGAACAGGACGGCTTGCTCAGGAGTGAGTGGCGATCGGTGGCCGGCTCGCGGCGGCGGAAGTACTATTCCATCACCGACGAAGGCCGCAAGGTGCTGGCCAACTCAGTGGCGGAGTGGGCGACGTTCACCGAGAAGCTCATGCAAGTAGTCAGAGGACACGGTCATGTCGAGCTTGAATCCATACCTGGCTGAGTTGCAGGCCTGTCTGGGCGAGTTGCCGCCGGGTGTTCAGCGAGACGTGGTAGAGGAGTTGCGCGGCCACCTGGAGGATCATGCCTCCAGCTTGCAGTTGCGAGGCATTTCAAAGGAAGCGAGCATGAGCGAGGCCATCGAACGTTTTGGCGAGGCCGGAGAAGTAGGCGCCGCACTGAGGCACGTGCACAGGCGCGTGTCCTGGGGAAAGGTCGGACTGGCAGTCCTGCCCGGATTCTTTGCCATGAGCACCTTCTGGCTTGCCTGGAGGACTGGCAGGCTGGACGCCATAGGCCTGGGTATGTGTGTCCTGTTAAGTGTTGCAGGATTCATCCGCGAGCGCCAACTGCCTGTTTGGGCCTTTGCCGCGTTGGGGGTGCTCTTTAGTTCCATCAGCGGTGACTTTGGGTTTGTTATGCTGGTAGGTCCTCTGTGGCTGCTGGCTGCAATTGTCGCTCTCGTCGTTTGCCGACGGCGTGGCATTCACATCCCCGCCTTTGTATGGGTTTTCCTCAGCTTAATGCTTGCAGTCGGCGTGGTTGACACAGTCGTTCAAACTGCTAACGACGGTTTCTGGTGGGGCACTCCCATCTTCTCACATGCACCGACGGGCGCAGTATTGCTCTCTGTGGCGGTTGGCTTGTTGCTCGCCAGACGTAGCGGCGTGCTGGCAGGGCTTTTTGTCCTCGCTACCGGGTTTGGTCTGGTGGACGGAGCAATAGACCCCTTTTATGGCGTGGCGAGGACTCCCTGGGGAATGGTCATGAATGTCATTCTCGCTGGGTTGTTACTTGTTGTTTCACCGCTTTGGGTTTTGCGTTCCCGTTCCAGGCGTGGGCAAGTTTGGGGTCTATTACTTCCGGCGTTCATCGCACTGACCAGCGTCGTCGCCATTAACGCCATTTTGCGTGCGGATCCCACCATTCTCGAACGTATTGTGAACTTTCGTGCCATGTTCCCTGGAGACCGATTTGTCTACGGTATAAGTGGAGGCCTTTCAGGCAAGGATAATCTGGTGTATCTGTTGATTAGCTATGGTCTGACCGCTGCCCAGTTGTTCATGGGCATGGCGTTAGCGATTGCGTTATACCATTGGGTTGAATCTCGATGGGCTGGCCCCGATGAGGAAGCGATTGGCCAGAAGCTCAACGATGTTCTGCTGGCTTCGTTGTGAGCTCAGCCGAACGGTGAGGGGAATATGAGCGCTGCGGAGATAGAGCAAGTATTGGCCTGCATCCGGGCCCAGATGGACCTGGACAGCGAGACTGAACACGAAGTACTGGAGGAGGTCCGCTCCCACCTGGAAGAGGTGGTGGCAGCGGCCCGGGCACAGGGGCTAGACGAAGGGGCTGCCCTGGCGGAGGCAGCGGCTCGCTTCGGCGTGGAGGAAGTGGGTGTGGAGCTACAGCAGGTTCACGCCGGCTGGGGCACTGCCGACGCCGTCATCGCTGCCGGGCTACCGGTGGTGTGCGCCCTGGTGCTGCGCTGGCTGGTCTTCGCCCCCGATGGCACTGCCCTGGGCTGGCCGCAGATGCTCATGCGTCCGACTTTTTGGGTGATCGTAGCTGCGGCCTTGCTGCTGCCCTTGCTCAAGTTTGGCCGTTGGCGCTATGCCCTGATGACCTGGGTTTTCTTCTGGGCCATCACCGTCGTCTTCTCCACCTGGCCTGCCCTGCGCTGGTAGCGGGAAGTATCGCTCGCATCGCTCTTCCGTTCGCCGAAGGTCTCTGACCGAGGCGAAAGGGGCTCGGTCAGAGACCTTTGCCCATCGCGGTCAGAAACCTTCGCCCATCGGATGGGGCTTGCCCATCGCAGGTAACACTTCTGGAGGTATCTTCGCATGAAAGATCTGGCCATCATTGAAACCATCCTTCGCAACCGCTATCACTTTTTCAACGAGATACGCGAAGGCGTCGGCCTGACGGAGAAAATGCGGGCCATGCTGATCTCCAGCGTCGCATTCCTGGCCCTCTACGGAGCAGTGATGGGCTCCACCCACAGCCTGTGGCAGGCCCTCAGCTCTGCCGCCAAGCTGCCCATTCTCTTCCTAGCCACCCTCATCGTCTGCTCCCCCACCCTGTACTTCTTCAACGTCCTCTTCGGCTCCAAACAGAGTCTCAGCCAGAACATCGCCCTCATCCTGACGGCCATCACCGTCACGGCGGTGCTGCTGCTGAGCTTCGCCCCCATTGCCCTCTTCTTCCTGCTGACCACCAGCCACTATCAGTTTTTCAAGCTGCTGAACGTGGGCATCTTCACCATCGCTGGCAGCATGGGGGCGGTCTTCCTGGGCCAGGGGATGCAGGTGGTTGCGGCTTCAGGCAAGGAGGGGGACAGCGCCCGCCGCTGGGTACTCCGTCTCTGGATCCTGATCTATGCCTTTGTGGGCAGTCAGATGGCCTGGACGCTGCGGCCCTTCATCGGCGCCCCCAGCATGAAGTTCGAGCTATTCCGTCAGCTCGGCGGCAACTTCTACGCCAACGTCCTGGTCAGCATCGGTGAGATACTGGGCTTCTTCGTGGTGAAATAGGAGGCAGCGATGGGCGAATCAGCAAATCAGCAAATCAGCAAATCAGCGAACTTGGAGCCTTCCGCCACAGAGCAGGTTCTAGATCTGTTGCTGGACGCGCTGCTGGAACGACAGGCTGCTCGTCGGCACCAGACAGGACCGGCCGCCACGCCTTCTCCGGCTCCGCCGCCGACCGTCGAGGAACCGCCTGCTCCGGAGCCTGTTCCCCCTGTCAGGCCGATCCGGGAACCTGAACCCGACGAGGAAGACGGGATGCCCCCGTCACCTCTGCCCAGCATCAACCTGAGCCGTAGTCTGGGCCGTCTGATGCTGGGCCTGGTGGCGCTGCTGGTGGTGATCAACGTCCCCATCAACCGCTACGGCACCAGCCTGGCCCGCATCATGCCCGACACCGCCTCGCTGGTCATCCGCGACGGCCTGGTGCTCAAGGGTAGCGGCACGGAGATATACATCCTGCAGGACGACGAGCTGCGGTGGATCAGCAGCCTGGAGGCTTTTGAGTTCTTCGGTTACCGCTGGGAGGAAGTCCACGTTGTTGAGGACGGCTTCCTGGATAAATTCGAGAAAGGCCGTCCTATCCATGTCCTGCTTAAGTGCGAGGGCAGCCCGCATTTCTACGCTCTGGAGAACGGCCAGAAACGCTGGATCAAGGACATTCCTACCTTTGAGGCTGAGGGGTACGTGTGGGAGGACCTGAAATCCGTCTCCTGCGACTACCTGCGCCGTTTACCCGACGGCCCACCCATCCCCGAAGACGCTGGCCCGCCGCCGCAGCCGTAGGGCGGTGGCTGATAGATTGGAGGTGGATTTGAACCATAGCTATCTAGCGACGATGGAGGCCGCACTGGGCCCACTCGACGAGGCCCGGCGGCGGGAGATCGTGGCCGAGATCAGCGGCCACCTTGAAGACAAGGCCCGCTGGCTGATGCTGCGCGGGCTTACGGAGGAGGCAAGCATGGAAAAGACCATAGAGGCGTTTGGCGATCCGGCTGAAGTGGGCCGGGAGCTGAAGCAGGTACACGGCGGGGCGACGAGGCGAGACGCATTGCTGGCAGCATTGCCGCCGGTGCTCCTGGGCCTGAGCATCGGCATTTCCTTGTTGCTGAGGGCACCCTTGAGTCAGTTGGTGATCGGTGGGCCGACGCGCGTCCACTACACCTCCGGCGTCATTACGGGAGGGTTGATGGTCACTATCGGCCTGATAGGATTGGCCGCGCTGATCCTGGTGATCGGTGGCGTGGTCGCCGTGGCGCAGCGGCTGCCGCTGTGGGGAACCACCTGGGTCGGGACCACGGTCATGGTCATCGCGGTTGCACTGATGGCCGTCGCCGAAGACCTGCCGTACCTCGTGTCGCCGGTGATTGACGTGCTGATCATGATGGCCCTGATGTTGCTGCTAGCGGCGGCGCTGGGAGCAGTCGGCTGGCACGGGCCGTCGCTGGGCGGGCTGGCCGGGCTGAGTACGACCATGATCCTCAGCCTGGTGGTGGTCTGCTGGGCCTCAAACCCTCCCATCAACCGTCTGGACGTTGGGCTACTGGTCGGGCCGCTGGGCCTGATCTACGGTGGGTTGCTGTACGGATTCGTGACTGGGCCGCCAGCGCGGCGGGCGGCGTTGCTAGCCGTCGGCGGGCTGCTCTGCCTGGGAATGATGGTGGGCGTCGAATACGGCGTCTTCTGGCAGTGGCGGGTGAGCCACGGCCAGCCCGGGCAGCCCTTGATCCTGCTGCTCGTCGGCATGGCAATACTGGCTTTCGGCCCGGCGGTGGGGCTGGTGGCCCAAAGGCTGCGGCCGCGGGTGGCGTAGAGACAGGGAGGCGAGTATGAACGAGTCTGTCTATGGCCGCCTTATAACCGCCGGCTTGATGAAGAATGAACTGGAGGTGTTGTGATGAAATTGGCGTTGTCAGCCCGTCCTCCGTTTTCCCTGTCCGCCGTCGTGGGATCGCACGGCTGGGTGAGACTGGCTCCCTTTCGTAAAGATGACGGCAGCGGCGGGCTTGCGTACATCGTGCGGCTGGACTCAGGACGAGTGGTGGAGATGCTCATCCAGGAGGCAACGGGTGGTGTGAGCGTCGAGGTGGACGGCCAGTTGAGCCAGGCTGAGCGGGACGAGGTCGCACGCACGGTGAAGTGGATGCTGGGGCTGGATCAGGATTTCTCTGCTTTCTACGCTCTGGCACGCCATGAGCCCAGGCTGGCGCACGTGGAAGAACGAGCGCAGGGGCGCCTGCTCCGCTGCCCGACGCTTTTCGAGGACATCGTCAAGACCATCCTGACCACCAACACGAGCTGGGCCGGCACCATTCGCATGGTCGAGGCCCTGGTCTCTCAATTCGGCGATCCATTGCCTGCTGACGCCACACGCCATGCCTTCCCCACCCCTGACCAGTTGGCGGCCACGAACGAGGAAACGCTGCGCTCGACCGTGCGGCTGGGCTATCGGTCACCTTACGTACTGGAGCTGGCGCGTGCCGTGGCTTCGGGTGCCCTTGACCTGGAATCGCTCAAGACGGCCGACATCCCGACGGCCCAACTCCGCAAACGTTTGCTGGCCATCAAGGGAGTGGGTGGCTACGCGGCGGCCAATCTGCTGATGATACTCAGTCGCTACGATTTCGTCCCCGTGGATTCCTGGGCGCTCAAGATGGTCTCGCACGAGTGGTACGGCGGTGAGCCAGTGGGACAGGCGGAGGTCGAGGCGGCCTTTGAGCACTGGGGTGAATGGAAGGGGCTGGCCTACTGGTTCTGGGATTGGTCGTACTCTGGATGAGCTACGGGGGATGAGATCATGGATGATGTCCTGCAAAAGCTGGCAGGTGGTGATCGGCGCTCCATTGGGAGGGTCAGCGAGGTCGTTGCGGACGTGTTCAACGATCCCACCCTGTTCGAGGTGGTGTTTCACGCCATGCTCAGCGATGACCCGATCATCAGAATGCGTTCCGCTGACGCGGTTGAGAAGATAACTGCCAGGCACCCAGAATACCTCTGGCCCTACAAAACGAAGCTGATCCAGCAAGTGGCGAAAGTCGAGCAGCAAGAGGTCCGTTGGCACGTCGCCCAGATGATGCCCCGGCTGGAGCTAAGCCAGGAAGAACGCGCGGTTGTGGTGGAGATACTCCTGGACTACCTGAACGACGAGAGCAAGATCGTCAAGACCTTCTCCATGCAAGCCCTGGCTGATCTGGCAGAACAGGACGCCAGTCTGCGCTCCCAGGTCATTCCGTTGTTGGAAGAACTCACCAGAACGGGCAGCCCGGCCATGAGAAGCCGGGGGCGAAAATTACTGGAGAAACTGAGCCGATGAGTGACGAGATAGAGATCAGGGCAGTCACATCCGATTCGGATTCCAAAGACCTCGACGAGCTTCTGTGGGGAGTCCTCTGGAAACCCATCGGGCTGCCGCAGACCATCCGTCAATCTTTCAAACTCGAAGGGGAAAGCGTTGAACTGGTTGCCGTGGTCCACTCCGAAGTGGTGGGCGGCCTTGTCGCCAACTGGCTCTCGCCCGTCGAGGTGGAACTGCGCCACCTGGCGGTGAAACCAGAAGCGCAGGGCAAGACCATCGGAAGCCAGCTCGCCAAACGGCTCATCTCTATCGTTTCTCAGCGGAATTGCTCGACAGTACAGACAATCTCGCGAAACACATCTGCGGGCTTTTTCCGAAAACTGGGTTTCGTTCTTCGCCCTGGTGAAGCCCCGGAGCATCCAGTGTTCAAAAAGCACGGGATCACTTTTGAGCTACTTCAATTCAAGTGCAGGAAGGTCAAACCAGCCGCCGCACCCGATAGAACCACCATGATTACAGAAATCGCCAAAATTGTAGAGGAAGCGTGTGCCAGAGAAACCAACATCTTCGGCTATGGCATCTGGACGCATCACATCGTACTGGTTGCCGAGAATGGAAAGCGTCTGGCCAGGATGTTCCGTGCTGACGCAGAGATTGTCGAGATCGCCGCTCTGCTGCACGACTACGCAAGCATCAAGGACCAGGCTCTCTACCAGGACCACCACGTGCACGGCCCGATTGAGGCAGAGAAGCTCTTGAGTCGCTTTGGCTATCCGCAAGAAAGGATCGAAGCGGTCAAGGAATGTATCGCCGCACATCGAGGGAGCGTGTCGCGAGACAGGGGAAGTCCAGAAGCTGAGTGCCTGGCCAACGCCGATGCCATGACCCACATCGAACAAGTGCCTTCCCTCCTGGAGTTGGCGTTTGTCCAGCATGGAATGGGGATTGATGAAGGAACGAGATGGGTGAGGGCGAAGCTGGAGCGCAGTTGGAACAAGCTAGGCCCGCAGGTGCAGGAGATGATGCAGGAGAAGTATCTGGCAGCGCTGATCACGCTTCAGGGGCATGACTCAATGACCTTAGACAGCACCCCACGTTGAAAGTGGAGGCTACAGTGGGACACATCCTGGTAGTGGACGACGAACCCGCCATTGTGACCGTCGTGCGAGAGCGATTGGAGCGAGAGGGGTTCTCGGTGCGGGCGGTAGCCAGCGGCGAAGAGGCGCTGGCCCACATGGAGACCAACCCCGCCGATCTGGTTGTGCTGGACGTGATGCTGCCAGGAATGGACGGCTTCGAGGTGTTGCGCCGCCTGCGGAGCACGGGGGATGCGGTTCCCGTCATCATGCTCACTGCCAGAGACGACGACGTGGACAAAATCGTGGGTCTGGAGATGGGAGCGGACGACTACGTCGTCAAGCCCTTCAACCCCCGTGAGGTGAGCGCCCGCGTCCGGGCTGTGCTTCGCCGCCAGGCCGAGCTGAAAGCCCTGGAAGCTCAAGTAGCCGACGTGCGTGCTGCATCAGATGACAATGGGCCAGGGGAAGAGGGGCTGCGCTTTGACCACCCTCGCCGCCAGGCCTGGTTCCTGGGCCAACCCCTGGAGCTTCGGCCCAAAGAGTACGACCTGCTGTGCTTCCTGGCCCAGCATCGAGGCCAGGTGTTCTCCCGAGAGTCACTCCTTTCCCACGTGTGGGGGCACGAGTCCTACATTGACGAGCGCACGGTAGACGTGCACATCCGTCGCCTGCGCAGCAAGCTGGCCGCCATTGATCCCGACGCGCAGGTCATCCTCACCGAATGGGGCGTGGGCTATCGGCTGGCTGAGGATGCCTGAGTATGAGCTGGCGGCAAAGCCTGGTCTGGCGGCTGGCGACGACTTACCTCCTGACCACCCTGCTGGTCCTGATCGGGCTGGGCGGGGGGGTCTATCTCTTTACCGCCTTTTACCTCGATCAGCAGTTGGAGGCAGAGCTGGCGGCCCAGACAGATTTCTACGCCAGTTACGCCGCCAGCCTGGCTTCTGACGAGAGATCGCTGGCCGGCCTGGCCCCGACCATCGTCGGCCTCTTCGCTCCCCAGGCCGACCTCAACGTCCGCTTCTTCGCGACCAGCAACGGCGCTCTCCTGGCTGCCACCCAGGACATCGGCCCGCAGCCCAGCCGGGTGGCCCTGACGGAGCTGCGCTATCGCAGTCCGACCGTGTTCGCTCAGCCCAGCCGCGACCTGCCCCATCGGCGCTACGCGGCCCGTCCGGTCGTGGTTGGCGGGCGGCCCATCGGCGTCGTCGAGGTCTCCAGGTCCACCCTCGCCAGTGAGCAGTTCCTGGCCTCGCTGCGCTACATCCTGTTGTCCGCCGTCCTGGTTGCCATCTTGATGTCGCTGCTGGTCAGTGTGGTCCTGGCCCGTAGACTGAGCGACCCCATCCGCGACATGGAGCAGGCCACCCGCCGCATCGCCGCCGGCGACCTGGACGTTCGTCTGGGCAGCTATCCGCCGGATGAGGTGGGTCAATTGGCCCGAAGCATCAACCAGATGGCTGGACAGTTAAAACGCCTGGAATCCGCCCGCGCGCAATTCGTCAGCGAGATCTCCCACGACCTGCGCACGCCGCTGACGGCCATCAAAGGCTTGCTGGTCAACCTGATAGACACCTCCGACCCGGATGGGCGGTCCTCCCTGGAGGTCGCCGAGCGCGAGACCGACCGCCTGATTCGGCTGGTCAACCAACTGCTGGACTTCTCCCGCTGGCGGGGTGGGCAATTGGAGCTGCACCGCCGCCCCGTTGACGTCGGCGACATCACCCGCGCCGCCGTCGCTCTGAGTGAGGGACGCGCCCGTCATCGCAACGTGGCCCTGAATGCCGCTATTCCCCCAGGCCTGCCGCCGGTGTCTGCTGACCCCGACCGATTGGAGCGCGTCATCCTCAACCTGCTGGACAACGCCATCAAATTCACGCCCGGCAGCGGGCAGGTGACGCTGGCTGTGACGCAGCGAGAGGGAGAGATCAAGGTCAGTGTGCAGGATACGGGGCGCGGAATGAGCGCAGCAGAGCGCGAGCGAGCCTTCGAACCGTATTACCGGGGTGAGGAAGGCGGGACCGGCCTGGGGTTAGCCATCTCGCGGGCCATCGTGGAGGCCCACGGCGGTCGGATGGGCATCGAAAGCAGCGAGGGCCAGGGCAGCCGCGTGTGGTTCACGCTTCCTCTTGGGACGCAGATTAACGCAGATAAACGCTGATTCTTTGCGACTGCTCAGGTGCCTGGCACTTCTGCTTAAATATGGTCATTCCATACGATTTTGTGACAGATGGGCTCTGCGTTTTCTGTGGGATTCTGCAAGTGCCAGGCACCTTGATCCGCCTCCGATTTTAGATTTGGCAGGGTGGCTGGGTAGTTAACAATTGGTAATATCCTGGTAACACCCTTGTCACGGCCTGATAATGTCTCTGTGCTATACTGAGGTCGCTTGTGGGCAGGGGCCAGAAACCAGGTTTTTGGTCGGTTAGTATCTTAATCTGTGTCCCTGGAAACACCACAGCACCGATCGGCCTGCTCAGGCGAAAAAAACCTGGTTTCTCCACTACGTCGAAAGGAGCGACAAATGGACAAGAGATGGTTCGCCGGATTGAGTGTTTTGGTGGCTCTCTCCCTGCTGGTGAGCGGATGCCAGAGCGGGGGGCCGACTGCCGAGGAGATCGTGGCCAGGCTGCGGGAGGTTGAGGCCAGCACCGAGGACGCCCACGCCGTCCTGGAGATCAGCGTCCAGGCTCAGATGACCGAGGAAATGGTGGTCGAGGTGTGGGAGAAAGGGCCCGACAAGTTTCGGGCCGAAGTACTCGAAGCCAGTGAACCCCAATTCGTGGGGATCGTCAGCGTGACCGACGGGCACCAGGGCTGGATGTACAATCCCAACGAGAACGAGGTGGTCGTGGGCGAGGCGGGACAGGGTGAGCCAACCAGCCCCCGCGAGATCCTCCAATTTGCGGAAGATCTGATCCAGCAGGCCTTGGATGCCAGCGAGGTGGAGCTGGTGGGGGAGGAGCAGGTAGCGGGTGTGGCAACCTACAAGCTGGAATTCACTCCCAGGGAGGGCGATGAGTCCGTCTTGCCTGCGGGTAGCACGGGCACTCTGTGGGTGGATCAGCAGCGCTGGGTGGTGTTGCAGGCCCACTTCATCGGCGAGGTCTTCGGCGAAGCCTGGGTGCGCGTCCGCTCATTCGAGCTCAACACGGGCCTGACTGATGCCATCTTCCAGTTCGATATCCCCGAAGGCGCGGAGGTCATCGAGATCGAGGACCTGCAGCCTGTCCCCCTGACCCTGGACGAGGCGCGGGCCCAGGCCGACTTCAGCCTGCTCGTCCCCGCCTACGTGCCGGAGGGCGTGACCCTGATTGACGTGTTCACCCTGGATGGAGCTTTTTTGCTCCGCTACGATCACTCCACCGTGTCGTTCACCATTAAGCAGGAGCGGGCGTCGGAAGTGGCAGAAACCCCCGGCGGTCAGACGGCCGAGGTCTCCGTGCGCGGTCAGAAGGGCGCCCTGGTCACAGATGGCCTGGGCAACAGCCTTCTTACCTGGATGGAAGACGAGGTGGTGATCACCATCGCCGGTCGCATCAGCCAGGAGGAGATTCTGGAGGTTGCTGAGTCGCTGCAATAGCTTTCCAGATCGCTGACAGAAGAGGAGTCGCACACTACACTTTTCAAAGTGTAGTGCCCAAAAGCACGAAGGCCTGCGGTTCGAGTGACACCACACATTGAAATGTGTGGATTGAAGGTGTGATCGCTTGTAAGTCGGGCATGAGTCCATGCCGGACTTAGTGGGCTTCGTTCTCTCAGCCCTGAGCTTCAGTTTAGGGCGATGCTGGAAATCTTGAAGGTGCGACGCACTTTCACAAGCGCGTCGCACCTTGTCTTGGAGAGAAACTATGCAAACCGTAGTACGCGCGGTGGGGCTGACCCGCCGCTACAAAATGGGCGACGCCTACGTGGATGCGCTGCGAGGCGTGGACTTGACCATCGCTCGCGGGGAGTTCGCGGCCCTGGTGGGGCCGTCGGGCTCTGGCAAATCCACCGTGCTCAACCTCATCGGCGGACTGGACCGGCCCACCAGCGGCGAGGTGTGGATTGACGGCACCGAGCTGGGCAGCAGCGACGAGCGAACCCTGACCCTCCATCGCCGCCAGCACGTGGGCTTCGTTTTTCAGACCTTCAACTTGCTGCCCCGTCTGACGGCCGAGGAGAACGTGGCTTTGCCTCTCATGTTCAGCGGGGTGCCGGAGGGGGAAAGGCGGTCGCGGGCACGGGTTCTCCTGGAACGGGTGAGCCTGGGCGCACGATTGGACCACCGTCCCACCCAGCTCAGCGGCGGTGAGCAGCAGCGGGTGGCCATCGCTCGCGCCCTGGTGGGCCAGCCAGCCCTCCTCCTGGCCGACGAGCCGACGGGCAATCTGGATACGGTCACCGGTGGGGAGATCATGACCCTGCTGAAAGACCTGAACCAGGAACGCGGCCTGACCCTGCTGGTGGTCACCCACGACCCAGAGGTGGCCGCCTTTGCCGACAGAGTGGTGAAACTGCGCGATGGGCAGGTGGAAGAATGAGTTTCAGAGACCTGGCAAAAACGTCCTTTGGCAACCTGGGCCGCCACAAGGTACGCACTGCGCTCAGCGCCGTCGGCGTGACGGTGGGCATCCTGACCATCGTGACCATGCTCTCCCTGGGTATCGGCGTGCGCCAGGAGATGGCGCGCATCTTCCAGGTCGCCGGCCTGGAGACCATGCGGGTGCGTCCGGCCACCGAGGATCGCACCGTGTTCAACCAGTACATGGAGCCCCAGCGGACGGTGCTCATTACCCCGACGCTGGTCGAAGAGCTGCGCGCGTGGGACGGCGTGGCAGAGGTGCATCCCCGCATCATCTTACCTTCGGGGCTGAACGTTTCGCTGAAGATTGGAGAAGAGATGGTGCGCGTGCAGGTGAAGGAGCTCGCCTGGGAAGGAAGCTTGACTGACCCCTTCACCCCAGCGCCTGAAATCGTGGCCGGAGAAGACCTGGCCGAAGATGCTCAGGGAGACATCGTCATCGGCGTGAACGCGCTGGAGGCGTTGGGCTACGAGGGGCAAGCCGAGTTCGAGGGGCTAATCGGGCAGGAAGCCACTCTGACCCTCAAAGCCCCCCGGGGCGACGTGCAAACCTACCGTTTTCGTGTGGTGGGCGTGATAGACACCCACTACGAGGATCACTTCCTGTGGGCCCACGTTGGCCTGGCGGATTCGTTGGCCCTGAAAGCCTGGTGGTACAACGATCCCGACATCCTGGAGCACGAAGGCTACGACGAGCTGATTGTCAGGGCCACCTCTCTAACCGACGCGGCTCAGATCATTGAGCAGCTCGTTGAGGAACGCGGTTTCATCGTCGAATCCCTGCAGATGGTGCTGGACATAGCGAGCAAGGTCATGATCATCATACAGACCATGTTGGGATCGGTGGGCGGGCTGGCCTTGCTGGTCGCTTCCATCGGCATTGCCAACACCATGATCATGGCCGTCTACGAGCGCACCAGGGAGATCGGCATCCTGAAGGCCATCGGCGCGTCACCCCGCGACATCCGCATCCTGTTCATGGCGGAGGCGTCTCTCATCGGTTTGCTGGGCGGGGTGGTGGGCACCATCGGTGGCTGGCTGCTGGGGCTGGGACTCAACAGAGGCATCCTGGCCTATCTGCACTGGAAAGAGGTGCCCATGACCGGCACCTTCTTCGTGGTCGCTGGCTGGCTGGTGTTGCTGGCCCTGGGCTTCGCCACAGTCGTGGGCCTGCTGGCAGGGCTGTATCCCGCTGCCCGCGCCGCTCGACTGGATCCGCTGGAGGCGTTGAGGTATGAGTGAGGAAATCACAAACAGCAAGTTGGATCATAGAGACCGAAGCCCGATCCTCGTTGCCATAGGTGCGCTTCTGCTGCTCATTGGCATAGCCACCGCTTTGTTGGGGCCAGTCGAAATGTATTGCTTCTACCTCTTCTCTGAGGGTGGCCGTTTTCACTACGAAGGCTTTGGATTTGGCTCTTTCATGTTTGGCAACATTGCCAATCAAATCGTGGGTTACTATCTCATCGCCATCGTGCTCATTCCCCTGGGTTACGGACACCTGAAAGGTCGCCGTTGGGCCAGGCCCCTTGCTTTGACCCTGGTCGGATTCTGGCTGGTGGTCGGTGTGCCTTTGATCGTGGTGTTCGCGTTTGTGGCAGTTGCTTCCAAAGACCTGTCTTTAGCGATAGTCCTGATCATGCTCGTCGCTCTGGCGTTGTCCTATCTGGTCGTCCCAGGATTGCTTATCTGGTTTTACCGCAGCCGAAACGTCCGGTTGACCTTTGAGACCAAAGACCCGAAGACCTATTGGGTGGAGCGATTCCCCATACCCGTGCTGGTACTGTGTTCTCTGTATCTGTTCTACATCGTCGTGCTGCACATACTCATCTTCTTCAACGGCATCTTCCCGCTTTTTGGCGTCTGGCTAGTTGACCTTCAGGGGATTCTCCTACTTGACATCTTGATAGCCTGTTTGACCTGTCTCATCTGGGGCACATTCAGGTTGCGAACCTGGGCCTGGTGGGGTTCTGTGATCTATTTCGGCTTGCTCACGTCCTCCTCGATTCTAACCCTTTGCAGGTTCAGTCTGTCCGACATCTTGTCCAGGATGAAATTTGCGCCAACGGAAATGGAGGCCTTACAAGGACTGCCATTTCAAGGTTGGCACTTGGCAGCGTTCATCGGAATACCGCTGCTCCTTACTCTAGGCTTGATCATTCTCTCGAAACGGTACTTCAGGACAGGGGGCAGGTTGTAGTCACTGGCATGATGAACAGCAAGAGCGGGAGGTCTGAATCGCCTCCCGCTTTTGCTTTTGGGCTAGGGCATCAATTGGTGATTGACTTGCAGGGGCTTCTGCTGTATAATATCGAGCAATAATGGCAAGGTTGATTTTGTCGTATCATTTGGTAGATCTCCTGTTGAGCTTGGGATCTCAGTCCCATATTCTATAGGTATCTGCCATATGGCACAACTATAGATAACTGCTTGAGAAAGGGAGATGGCAAATGGAGATAGCGCTCTCAGTCATCGGAGCGGTGGTCGGGATTGCTGGTCTGATCTATGCAATTATGACAAACCATGCGAAGGCATCCCTTGAACGGCTCATCCGTGCCGAACTTCGAGGATTTGCCGGGAACATCGATCACATCCGAAACAGCGCCCACGGGGCAAACGAACACCTTCACTACATACGTAAGTTCGCTGCGAACCTCGACCAGGGCAACTTTGTCACCGAGATAATCGCCCGCGCACACGTCGGCGGCAACGACGCGGCCTCCGCAGAGAGAATGCTACAGAACTTGCTGAACCAGGTTCTCACACTGCAGGAAGGCATGTTCGGCACGCGAGAGGTGACTTCGCCTGTTCCTCGCATGGAGGAAGCTCCGAAGTCGGAGGAAGGCAGCAGTTAACCAAGCCATCAACACTAGGCGGCTGATGCCGCCGTTAGGCGCGACGATGTGACAGGAAACAGGTTTCTGCTGTTACGTGATAGGGGGTAGCTCAATGTCAGAGAACATATTTCCAGGTATCGTCTATCTTGATACCGGCATTATCAGTCACCTTGCCAAGAACAAACAGCTTTGGCCCAAACTAGCCGACTTTCTTAAGCAGAACGATTTAGCTTTGGGAGTTTCTCAAGCACTAGTCGTAGAACTGTCCGATGCCACAGGTCTGCATTCAGTTTTGGCTGAGTTGTTTGTATATGTTCCTTCGTATATATTGAAACATGTGGAAACAATAGTCGCTGAGGAAGTAAAGGCGCACCCTAAAAAGAGAACAGAAACCCTCGTTGACCCTTCCAATGCGCCCAATGGTCTACATGGATTGCAAGAGGGCTTGTTAAGCATGTTTTCGTCCTCAAAGTTGCACAGCATGCGTGGCTACCAACTACTGTTTGCACCTCAAATGCCGAGTCGTCATGCCCAACTGAAGAAGAATTTTTCACCCTCGAAAAAGGGAGTTTATACTCGCAAACAAGCAGACAAGTTTGCAGATATACAGGTTCTCCAATGGCTTGATAGCACTCATCACGACTTTCTTATGGAACTCAACAACAGAAGAGAAGACTTCCATCCTGAAGTCTTTCTTTCCATACGGCTCTTCGCTCACGTAATCTTCTACAAATACTATCTTGGACGACGAGAACCCAACGACCGCTCAGATTTTGGAGACCTGTATCATCTGTTTCCAATTCCATATTGTGAGTTGGTAATCACAGAGCGTGACCTTTGCGAAGTCCTAAATCAGATAAAGCGTAATCATGACACACTGACATCAACCGCTGTGTACAATATTGGTTTCTTCAACGATTGGACATGGCAGAGATAAAGACGGGAAGTGCGCTTAACATGGGTTCTGGCCGGCGCCCTTACGCCGCTCGTTCAACCATCCTTTATGGCGTTGAAGCGTTTTGAGCCAACGGGCCTGCGCGATCTTATCGGGTGCGGCTGAGCCCTGCCGTTAGTGCGCCGCAACTGCATTGCTCCATCACAGGAGTTACCAGCAGGTCTCGTCAATTGGCTGGTCTAGGAGGATAAACAATGAACATGCAGAAACAGTCCAAGCCTGAAGAGCATAGTCTAGACTTCATGCTGGCAGAATTCGAAACACTGCGGGGTCTTCGGTCAGATATGAAGTCCATGGGAGAAAGCAGAGTCAATATCTTCCTGTTGGCAGTGTCTGGTGGACTCGTAGGAGGATTAGCTCTCTTGAATAAGTCATCAGGTTTTGAGAATGTATTGCCCCCCATGACTGGTTTAGTAATTTTGGTTGGTCTGTTCTTATTGGGCTTCATAACCTTCAGGCGTACAATAGAGACAGACACTAACATGAAAATCTATGCGCGTGGCTTAAACCGAATCAGGCGGTACTTTGTCCAGCTAGATCCTGACCTGAGGGAATACTTGCTTCTGCCCATAAGTGATGACCAACCACGGTTCGGGACTTTGGGTTGGTTGCCTGGCGGTGGGCAATTTTTCAGCCTGGAAAGCATGGTAGCAGTTATCAACAGCACCATAGCAACCGTGGCTGTTTCGGCTTTTGCAAGAGGAATTCTTGAACTAGAGAACTTGCAAGTTGGCATTGATATCCTAACCTTTCTTGTAGTTTGTGGCGCTCACTACCGATATATGAGCAATCGTTTCAAAAAGGCGGAGAATCAAGCGGAGAATCAACCAGGGATTCGTTTCCCCTCACACACGACGAGTGACCCCACAGCACTCTGATTGCATGATTTGCACATCACTTTCACGGCGAAGCGCTGCCTAACAAGTCGTTCCGCGATCCGTTCGCTCGAAACCACGCACTGCGATTTGTTCGCCCAAAGCGTGGGGGATGAGCGGGAAAGAACGTGGGAGTGCAAGGGTGGAAAGGGTTGCTGAGGATAAAGCATGATAAAATACGAGAAGATCACAACAACTATCGAAGAGATTTCCTCTGTCCAATGCGACA
Organism: uncultured Anaerolineae bacterium; assembly: GCA_964592085.1. GTDB lineage: Bacteria > Chloroflexota > Anaerolineae > VGOG01 > VGOG01 > CAZQDO01. Next base: position 19,336 of record CAZQDO010000035.1, read on the forward strand.
AATGTGGACAAGAGTATGATGTAGGCGATTTCGAGGTGCAGGAGTTTCACCATATCAGCTTTTGCGGCGGTTATGCTTCTGTGTTTGGGGATGGAACTCAGATTGAGTGTGACATCTGCCAACATTGCCTGTATGGGATGATAGGTGAATTTTGCAGATGCAAGGAAGCAACATAACAACTCGCTGGTGTGTCCTGAAAGCTGTCGTCCGCTGGCTGGATGAAGAACGCTCATCGTGTCAATACGCGCTCACTGCCTATATCCAGGTTTAGCCGGAATCGAAGATGCCGATTAAAAAGATCAGTACAATTGATAGCTTGATACAGGATCACTCGCCTATGCGTGAAGCGGAATTGATGGTGCGCCTCTCAAGCTCCAGAAGACCCGGAGCCCGATTCGGCAGCAGACTAACACCGCGACAACAGGAAGAGATACAGACGGAAGCCAAGCGACTAGAAAGAGACCTACAGACGGCGCTTCAGCAGTCCGAGGAAGAACCGGTGCCCGCACCGTATGCAAATGACCAAAAGTATCTCTGGTTCTTCAACGGGGACGTTTACGATGTTGAAAGCGTAATGAAGCGTCACCCGGGTTATAGTGATGAGCAAATCCGACTACTGATCCTCGAGCATTCTGATAAAGAGAGAAGGAAGTTCGAGAAACTGAAGCGGCTCTATAAGTCAGATTCTATCCAGTATGGGACTAGGCGAGAGCGCATTCCCGAGCACATACGAATTGCAGTGTGGCGAAGAGACGGTGGGAAATGCGCTCGTTGCGGCAGCAGAGAGAAGTTGGAATACGATCACATCGTACCAGTGTCAAAGGGTGGCAGCAACACCGAGCGCAATATTGAGCTACTGTGTGAGCGGTGCAATCGTGAGAAAGGCAATCGCATAGAGTAACATCGCAAACGCGGCTAACCACTCGCTCTGCGATCCGTTCGCTCGAAACCACGCACTGCGATTCGTTCGCCCAAAGCGTGGGGGATAAACTGCTAGCCGAAGGCGGTGATGGCCCAAGCAGTTGGCTATGGAGCGGGGCCCAGGACATGCCTGACGAACCATCAGCCAAACGGTAACTGCACACTTGTCTGGAAGCAGAGCGGGAGGTAGTAAGCGCCTCCCGCTTTTGCTGTACGCCCGGCATGGGCGATAGCTAGGGGGTGAAAGTCCCCTGCGGGC
>CAZQDO010000036.1:0-3221 GCA_964592085.1 uncultured Anaerolineae bacterium
CTAGCGAGAAATCATCCTGAGCTTGTCGAAGGGTGATTTCGAGCGGGTTTTCAAGCTCCGAAGTCGCAAAAGTCGTCCTTCGACAGGCTCAGGATGACTTTTGCTAACGTCGAAAAAACGGGAAGTTGTTTCTTAACAAACCCTAACCCAACGGACGGTGTTCCAGTTTGTGGAGCCATAGGGTGAAGAATTCCTCGAAAGAAAGAGAGGGGGCATCATGAAGCGGATCCGCTGGCTCGATTACATCACCATCAACATTTATTGGTTGGGGCTCGCCACCCTCTCGCAGACCCTGACCCCCCTGGTGTATCCGCTGTTGGTCCAGCGGTTTGTGGGCGAGGCGGGGAAAGGGACGTTTTTCGGCACCCTCCGCCTGTGGGGATTGATGGTCGCCCTACTGGTGCAAGCCCTGATGGGGATGCTGTCCGACCGCAGCACCCTCCGCTGGGGCCGGCGGCGTCCCTTCATCTTTGCGGGCACGCTGGCAGACCTGGTCTTCATCGCTGCCATTGGCTTCTCCGCCAGCCTGGAGGGGATGACGGGCTATTGGTTCCTGTTCGTCATAGCCATCCTGCTCCAGGTTTCCTCCAACGTCGCCCACGGTGCAGTGCAGGGCCTCATCCCCGACCTGGTGCCAGAAGACCGGCGCGGCCGATTCTCCGGCATCAAGGCGGTGTTTGAGATCCCCACCCCCGTGATCCTGGTCGCCGTCGCGGTGGGGCCGCTCATCGCTAAAGGGAACATGTGGGCAGGCATCCTGGTAGCCATGGGCATCCTCGCACTGACCATGCTCATTACCATGCTCGTGCGCGAGGAGCCGTTGAGGGAATCTCCGCCGTTGGACTGGGCGCCTTTCCTGCGCCTGCTGCTGATGACGGCACTCTTCACAGCCATCATCCTGGGCATGGGGGGAGCCGTCAAAGCCGTGGGGCGCCTGGCGGAAGGGGTCAGCTCTACGACTGCGTTGGTCATTGTCATGGGAGCAGTCGGCCTGGTGGGGATGGTCGTCGCGGTGACGCTGGGGGTGTGGGCCAGCGTCCGCATCAGCATCGGCCAGGCAGCGCGCTCTAACCCCTCTTTCACCTGGTGGGTGATCAACCGGCTGGCCTTCTTCGTGGGGACGACCAACCTGTCCAGTTTCGTCGTGTACTTCCTCCAGGGACGATTGGGATACGCGGAGGAACAGGCGGCCAGCCCGGCCAGTCAATTGATGATGGTCGTGGGGATCTTCATCCTGGTTGCTGCACTGTCCAGCGGCTGGCTATCTGACCGGATCGGCCACAAGCGGCTCGCCGCCATCAGTGGCCTCGTGGCGACCCTGGGCACCCTGATCTTCCTGCTTTCCCCCGGCCTCACCCCCATCTACGTCGGCGCCTGTCTCGTCGGCATCGCTGCAGGGCTGTTCTTCACCGCCAACTGGGCGCTGGGCACTGCCCTGGTGCCTAAAGAAGAAGCAGGTCGCTACCTGGGCCTCTCCAACCTGGCCGGGGCGGGAGCCGGCGCCGTCGGCTCCTACATTGGCGGCCCCATCGCTGACTATTTCACCGTCCAGGTGCCGAGCCAGCCAGGGCTGGGATACGTGATCCTCTTCGCCATCTACGGTGTGCTCTTTCTGCTCTCTACCGTCACCTTACTCAAGGTGCGGCCGGCGCTGGACGAGGAAAGGGCGTAGGTATTCCAGCGAGGTTTTGGCCTCCTCAATGGTGAGCTCGAAGATGACGGGCCCCTGGAATCCCGCCCCTTGGAGGGTGTCGAGCAGGAAATCGAGGGGCAAGTCACCTTCGCCCAGGGGCAGGTGATCGTTCCGATAGACGGTCCCGTCTGGCCGGGGGCGATAGTAGCCGTCGTGGAGGTGGATTTCGGCCAGGCGCGGCAGCGACCTCTGGAGGGCTTCCTCGAAGGTCACAGGGCCGGAGTACTTGGCCAGCAGGTGCCCCGTGTCGAAGCAGAGGGAGAGGTCGAACTCCTCAGCCAGGGCCAGGGTGAGGTCGAAGGGGAACTCGATGGTCTCCACGGCGATGGCTCGCGAGGGAATCTGGGTGCGGCAGAGCAACTGCTCGACGCTGTGGGCCGCGTGGCGCTGAAACATGCCAACCACCAGCGGGCGCGCCTGATCTGGTATGGCGGCTGTGCAATAGAATTCGGCCGCCAGTGGGCCGGTGGCGTGGAGCACGTAGGCCTCGGGCTCCAGGGGCGCTAGGCGCAGCACGGCGTCCACCAGCGCTTCCACCGCCCCCTGGCGCACCCACTGCACGGGCGTGGAGGGCTCGATTGACCAGAGGGGCAGGTGGACAGTATAGCTCAGCCCGCGTGATTCTTTGAGGGCCTGCAAGCGGCGGATGGTCGGCAGCCCGAAGCTATCCGGGAAAAACACGTTCAGGTCAGTGTTAAGCTCGATGAGGGTGAAGCCCAGGTCGGCGATGTGCTCGACCAAGACAGACGGGTCCACCGAGGGCGGGACGAACTGGGTGCCGCCTTTCTGCCCGGCCAGAGTTGGCATGGCCATTTCGACCAGCAGTGAGGGTTGTAGCATTTCGATTCCGAAGCGTAGCATACTCTAACCTCCAATCTCTAATTTCTAGTTTCTAAATTCTAACTTCCAAGATACTACCACGATTCGACGAAATTGGCAAAGAGCAGAACGGGTGTGTCATTGCGAGCACCGCGAAGCAATCTCCACCACGGAGGGGATTGCTTCGTCGCAAAAACCGCTCCTCGCAATGACAGCCTGAACGGTCATTTAGGGGGAAAGAATGTCCAACGACGAGGTGACATATTGCACCTTTCATCCCAATGTGGAGACCCGCCTGCGCTGTAACCGGTGCGGCAACCCCATCTGTCCCAAGTGCGCGGTGCAGACCCCGGTGGGTTTCCGCTGTCCCCAGTGCGTCCGGTCCCAACAGGCTATCTTCTACACCGCCACGCCTTTGGATTACGCCATCGCCGTGGTGGTGGGCCTGGTGCTTTCCACCATCGCTGCTTTTATCCTGGGCCAGGTGGGCGTCTTTTTGGCGCTCATCCTGGGGCCCGTGGCCGGTGGCGTCATCGCCGAGGCTGTCAGGTGGGCTATCCGCCGCCGCCGAGGTCGCTGGATGTGGCTGGTGGTCAGCGGCTGCATCGTGGTGGGGGCTCTGATGGCAGCCTTTTATCCTTTCCTGATCTTTGCTGCCCAGGCGCCGGCTTCCTTGCCCATCTCCATGCTATTTAGGATGGACCTCATC